>RFXE01000054.1 GCA_009921785.1 Alphaproteobacteria bacterium | reverse complement strand
TGCGATCAACCGCTTGATTGAGCGTGAGACCTTGAACAGAATCACCATCGATTTCGACAATGAAATCACCGGCGCGAAGACCCGCGCGTGATGCCGGCGTGTCATCGATAGGGGTTACGACTTTGACGAAGCCTTCTTCTTGCGTGACTTCGATGCCTAAGCCGCCAAACTCACCCTTGGTTTGGACTTGCATATCCTTGAAGCTTTTCGGATCCATATAGCTCGAATGCGGATCCAATCCGGATAACATGCCGGAAATAGCTGACTCGATCAGCTTCGCATCTTCAGGCTTTTCAACATAATCGGTACGAATCTTTTCAAAGACGTCACCAAAAAGATTGAGCTGGCGATAGGTCTCGGAACTGGCCGCCACAGCACCGATCGTTCCAACCGGTCCGCCTTGCAAGGCAAAAGCAACCAGGCCGCCACCGAAAACAGCACCCGTGAGCAAATAGGCCAATTTACGCATCATCCGCGACCTTTCCCTACCGCTACAGAGGACCACCACGGTGTCGGATCGACCGGTGTCCCTTCTTTGCGGAATTCTACATAAAGCACAGGCTGAGCCAGATTAGCGCCGCCTTGCGCCTGAATATCCTTCGACGGATCGCCCATCACCGCGACAGGCTCGCCCGCAAGAACGAATTGACCGAGACTTACGCTGATCCTGTCCATGCCTGCAAGCAAGATGTAATAGCCGCCGCCCATATTGAGAATCAAAAGTTGCCCATAGGTGCGGAACGGACCGGCAAAAGCGACCCACCCGTCCGAGGGCGCGGAGACCAAAGCGCCCGGTCGGGCTTCAAAGGTCACACCACGGGTTAATCCCCCGACCGGATCGCGCGCGTTGAAGCCCCGAATCATCATGCCGCTCACGGGCAGAGGCAGAAGGCCCTTTAATTCGCCAAAGCCGACTTTAGGCGCCTGACGCGCGGGATCGCGAAACGCAAGCGCGGCCATGCGATTGCGTGCATCACGCGCAGCAGGATCATTCGCGGCTTTCACTTCTTCGTCGGATGGCACTTCGAACCGTATCGAGAACATGATCAGGATCGGCGATGAGTATCGGCGGCGGCATGGTTCCCACACGCTGAAGGGCAGCGAGAATATCAGTCGCGACGGCTTTGCGGCCTTCAAGCGAAGCGCGGGCTTTGGCCTCAGAGTCTGACAATGTGACCAAGCGCTCTTCTACGGCGCCTATACGCAATTCGGTGGCGCGAATACGATCAGAGGTTTCAATCAATCTCTGATTGAGACGTGCGCGATCATTGCGCAGCGTTTCAATTTCAGCTTGCAGACGAGAGCGCTCTTCCGAGCCGCTTTGAAGCAATTGCTCGGTTTGTTGCAATTCAAGCTGACGCGTTGTTTTTTCAATCGCCGTATCGGAGGCAGTGGCCGACGATGCGCACGAAACGATAATGGCTAAACTGCAAAGAGCCCGATTGATCCCAACAAAAAAACTGTCACTGCGCATGATAGCACGATGTTCCGTCATGCTCGATGATAGGGATGACCGCTCATCAAGGTCATTGACCGATAGAGTTGTTCGGCAAGAATAATTCGAGCCAATTGATGCGGCAATGTCACGGCCCCGAAGGCAATGACTGATTGTGCTTCTTTTACGAGAGCGGGATCAATGCCATCAGCGCCCCCAATCACAAAAGACAAAGACCGCGTACCGGAATCACGAAGGGTTTCAATTTTCTTGGTCATGCCTTCGCTATCGATGGACTGACCTTTAGAATCGAGCGCGATGAACATGGTATCGGAGAGGCGCTGGCGGATCATCTGCGCCTCTTCGCTTTTACGATCTTGCGGGCGACCAGCGCGACTTTCGGAAAATTCGACAATGTCAAAACCCGTTACAGCTAAGCTCCGGCCCATATCTCGCGCGCGGGTCACATAGCGGCTGACAAGCTCACGCTCAGGACCGTCTTTAAGGCGCCCAACAGCCAGAATTTCGATTTTCACGACACCATCATCAAGACGCGGAGCGTTCGACCGGACGATCCGATCCCCACATTTTCTCGAGATTATAGAAGCTACGGACTTCCGGCCGGAAAATATGGACGATGACATCGCCGGCATCGATGAGGACCCAATCGCAATTCGGCATGCCTTCAACCCGCAGACCCGTGTGACCTTCGGCTTTGAGCTTTTCGATCAGCTGATCGGCAATAGCGCTAACATGGCGGTTAGACCGTCCAGAGGTTACGACCATCGCATCAGCGAGTGCGGTTTTACCGGCGAGATCGATTGAGATCGTGTCTTCGGCTTTGGCATCATCAAGGATGGCTAAAACCTCTTGAACCATAGCGCCCCGCGACGGCTCCGGAGATTTCGCGGCAGCGGACCGGCTTTTTCTTGCGCCGGTGGACAGAACAGGCTGTGTCAGTGGTCATTCCTCATGTTCAAGGGCCTTTATCAAGGCCAAATCAAATGTGCCTGAAACACCGGCAAAATTCAACATAATCCTGAAACCTTACGATTCAATGACGCTTACGGAGAGCGGTTGAAGAAAGGCTGGAGCGTGGCCCATGCAAGACGATCAAAGCCGGTGCAGACTTGTTCGGAAACACGGATGCTTTCGATTCCGATACACGATAGCGGTCATAAGCAAGAGCAGCTGGCGCGTGAAGCGCGCGATGTGTTGATCCTGGCCTATCAATAACCGCAATCGGGATCGACGAAAAAATGCTCCGCCACCGCGCCCATCGATGAAAGCTTTCTAGATTATCCGCGCCCATGATCCAAACAAATCGTGCTGTCGATGATCTTCTCTTCAGAAAAGCAATTAATTCATACGTGAAAGAACTGCCCAACCGCTCTTCAATAGCGATCACGTGAATCTTCGGATGCGCGGCAGCCGTCTTTGCTAAAGCAATCCGTGCTTCTGTAGATGGTAAGTCGCTTTTGTCTTTGAGCGGATTGCCAGGTGTAACGATCCACCAGATCGCATCGAGTTTCAAACGGCGAAGCGCTGTAAGGCTAACAAGACGATGCGCGGCATGCGCGGGATTGAATGAGCCTCCAAAAACGCCGATGCGTTGTTGGCGCCCGTGGGGCGGCAAAAGCGGCATCAAAGACGGTGGACGATGGTGGATCATCAAAGTCTTTCAAACACTATAGTTTAGCAGCGCTTCATGCGTTAAATGGCAGGCCTAAATCATGACGTGCTTCGGCGAGAAGGCGATCAGAGGATTCCTCGATTTTTTCCTGCATCAGTGCAAAGAAAGTCTGTCGATCCAATCCCGGCTCAATCACCGGCATTATATCAACAATGATCGTTCCTTGCCGTAACTTCAACGAACGACGCGGCCAGTAGACGCCCGAATTTAAAGCGATTGGTAAGCAAGGGACATTCAAGCCTGAGTAGATCTGCGCGATACCAAATCGATATTCTGGCGGCGCACCTGGCGCACGACGAGTTCCTTCAGGGAAGAGGAGTATTTGCCGACCCTCACCCGACCCAATTTCATGATGAGCAGCCTTCACAAGTTTCAATAATGTGCGCGCGCCGCCTTTACGATCAATCGGCACATTACGCATCTTCGCTAAAAACCAGCAAAACAAGGATCTTCGAAAAGGCTAAGAAGAGCGAATGTTTCCCAAATTGATTGATGCTTCGCGGCAATAAGTAGTGGGCCTTTAGGAATATTATTCAGCCCCCTAAATTCAACTGATATCCCACCTACGATGCGACAAAGCCAAAGGAAATAACGACTCCAAGCGCGCGCCAATGCAACAACAAAGGACCGAGGAAGAACGAGGAGAATTAATCCCGTCAGCATCCACGCAATTAAACTAACATAAAGCGCAATCATCAAAAGCAATGATCGTAACGATACACCACTCTGTACTATCTCTTGATTATGTGAAGTGGTCGACACCGTCATTCATCCCTAACTTATTTTATTCGCAAAAAGGTCGCGGGCGCTAATTCTCAAAAGAGCTGCCAGATATTTTACGGGCTCAAGGCTCATAGCATATAAATTACCAAAGCTGCCATTGAGTATCTGTTGTCGAAGCGACATCCCCGCACGATAGGGATAAAGATCCATAGTTGGCAAAATCGCACGAAATTCCAACATTGCACGGGGCAAATGAAAGCCCGCGGTCACTATGGCCAGTGATTTATACCTTCGGTCCCGCGCCCAAGCCGCGGCTTCCTCAGCATTGCCCCGCGTGTTGAGAGCCTGATGACCAAGATCAATGCAACAAGACGCATAAGGCGCAAGCGCGGGCGCAACGCGAACCAGATCATCAAGATCAGCGCGGCCCCCAACACCACTGATCAACAAATGCTTTGTCGCACCCGAAGAAAGAAGTTGAGCGGCATCAGATAAACGATCAGGACCGCCGGTTAAAACGATGGCAGCATCGACGGAAATATTTTGCGCTTGGTCAAATCTGGTGAGAGCAAAAATATAATTAGCCACTCCGATTATTAAAATCAGAACAAAACAAAAACTCAAAATCTTTATAATCTGCGCTATGGTCTTCAATGACGTCATGGCTTCGTCCGTCAAACCAAGCGGCTCAAAGTCGAGTGGACGGTTATGCGCGAGACGACGCTGGCAAGCAGAGACACAAATAACGCGACCGCCAGAACAGCAATAACAATAGCCAGTCCGACCGTCGACAGCGGATCTATAATTCCGAAGCCAAACATGTCACGCAATCCCTCTGTTCCGGCGACAACGAAACGCAAGAGCGCAAGAACAATCAGGGCAAGACAGGCACCCAAAATTCCACCGCGCAATCCAAGTCGGAAAAAATGTCGCTGAAACACACGCGCAATATAACGATCATCAGCGCCCATGAAATAGAATACTTCGACTATCTCGCGATTGCCGACCATTGCACCCCGTGTTGCAAAAACAATCGCTAAAGCGGTCGCGGTCATCACAAGAATAAGACCGGCCGCCGATGCTATAACGAGTGAATTGCCAAGAGTGGTTAACCGTCTAGTCCACGACCGATGATCATCAATGGCGGTGCCGGGTATATCGCGCGCCAATTCTTTGCTGATTGCCGGAATATCCGGTTGCGCTTTGGAGTCGATCTCGACAGCTATCAAGCGTGGGATTGAAAGACCACCTAGTGATGACGATTGTCCAAGCCATGGCTCAAGCATGCGCATCGTTTCATCATAGGAATAGATGCGAACCTTAGTGACACCTTGCACCTGCTTTAAAAAATCAGCCGCGCGCGTTAAATCTGTCTCAATATTACGTCCGGGCTGCGGACGAATTTGCACAGTAACTTCGGACGACAATAGTGCTTGCCACCGTGCAGAAGCTGCGGACCCAAACAAAACAAGGCCGGCCGTGAGAGCGGCTATAAAAGTGAGAATGAAAATCACGGCAACAAGAGTTCGATCCGTTAAGGGATCGGGCGCAACGAGTGAGTCTGTTGAGAAGCGATCAAGGAAGGAACGAAACCGCGATCGTTGATTGTGAAAATCGGTTGATGAGGACATGGCTTATCCTTCAACCTGAAGATGATGATTTTGAAGGACGAGTCGCCGACCGCCTTTGATCTGATCCATAAGACCAATGTCATGCGTGGCAATAAGAATCGCTGTCCCCGATCGATTGAGTTCGACAAAGAGACGCAAAAGTCGGCCCGCTAATACAGGATCAAGATTTCCGGTTGGCTCGTCGGCGAGCAATAATTCAGGCTGTGAAACAAGGGCGCGGGCAATGGATGTCCGTTGCTTTTCGCCCCCCGACAAAACTGGCGGCTTGGCCTGAAGCAGATCACCAAGTCCGATCCATTTCAATAATTCGATCACTTCAGCGCGATAGCTCGATTCCATGCGCCCACGAATTTTAAACGGCAGGGCGACATTTTCGTAAATGGTGAGATGATCAAGAAGGCGGAAATCTTGAAACACGATACCCATCCGGCGACGCAATGCCGTCAGTCCGTCTTTATCGAGTTGTGCGGTGTCTTGTCCGAAAATTGAGATCATGCCGCGTGTGGGCTTCAGCGATTGCAGGATCAAGCGGAGAATTGTGGTTTTACCACTCCCCGAGGCGCCGGTCAGAAACTGGAAAGATTGGGGCAAAATCGAAAAACTGATGTCGGTCAAAGTTTCCGGTGCCGCGCCATAGCGCAACCCGACATTTTCGAACCGGACGAGTTCTCCGCCCCACCGATTGGGATGAGCCTGCACGCGAGTCTTCAACCTTCCTTAAAGGTCATGAGGGCATGATCACGAGCCATAGCAGGAAACAGTTTTCAGAAGGAAGGGTATCTGATTCGTCATGCTGGTCGTTTGCCCAAATTGCGCGAGCTCTTATTTCATCCGGTCTGATGAGGTCGGTCGAGCGGGTCGCATGATGCGCTGCGGCGTCTGCCGGTCGACCTTTCAGGCCGGATCAGACCCAGAAACTCCCTCACTTCCAGCTGATTTTTTCAGTTCCGCCTTAAAATCAGACAGCAAACAGCCCGTCAGCCCTTCTTACGCCGCATCCGCTCCCCAAAAGACGCGGCCCCGCTTTGGCGCCTATGCCGCCGGATTGGCCGGTTTGGCCGGAATAGTCGGGGTTATTGGGGGAATGGCCTATGATTTCGAGCGATTCAAGGCCGAGACAACGCATTGGATTGCCCAACTCCTGCCGGGCCTCTCCACGCCCCGGCTCGCCTTCGACAATATTCGAACCCACTTTGAGGGTGAAGGTGCCGATCGGGCTTTGATCATCGAAGGCATGATCCAGTCCGACGCTTCGACGCCCCATAATCTTCCGGGTCTCAGTTTCGAAATACGGTCTGGTGCGGGGGATGGCCCGTCCGGACAAAGCATTTTCCAGTGGATGATCCCCCCTCCCGCCCCCACAATTACCCGGGAAAGCCCGGTTCCGTTCCGGGCGAGGCTTGCCTCTCCTCCCCGTGAGGGTAAAGACATCGTGATCCGCCTCGCGGGCGCGTGACGTCGTGAGAGGTGGCCGCTTTCACCAAGGGGTGAAAGCCTACGCTTTGCCCCCGAGGGATCATGACCCAAGAACGAAATGTGTCCGTCCTGATTGACGAAGCCAAGATTGCCACTCGCAATTCCGAGATCGCTCAGGAAATCGCCAAAACAAATCCGAAGGGCCTTCTGGTCATCGCGATTCTCAAAGGCTCCTTTATGTTCGCTGCCGATTTGATGCGCGCGCTGCATCATGCGGGACTGATGCCGCAAGTCGAATTCATGCATCTCTCGAGCTATCGCGATGCGACCGTGTCATCAGGACAAGTAGTCATTCTGAAAGATGTCGAAAGCGATGTCCGCGACCGCGACGTCTTACTTATTGACGATATTCTGGAATCGGGCCGTACGATTGCTTTCGCCAAAGATCTTCTCGCTGCACGCGGCGCGCGCGTGATGACATGCTGCTTACTCGAAAAGCCAGGCAAACGCGCCGTATCAATCAAAGCGGATTATGTGGGCTTTGTGATCCCCGATAAATTTGTTGTCGGCTACGGTATGGATGTCGCGCATTCCTATCGACAACTGCCTTTTATCGGCGTCGTGGAATAGGCTTCGCGTTCAGCGGCGCGGCGATAACGCGTTTGCTTGACCAATCCATCCGTCCAACACGGCATCAAGCCAATGCCCGACATCGTGGTCGTGTTGGAACCACCCATCGCGATGTTCATGAGGCGCACGCGCGCCTTTGTGATTCATGCGCTCAAAGGCTCGTGTCGTCCATCGGCAAATCATCGCGTAAGTGACTTCAGGATGAAACTGAAGCGCGAGTGTTTTTTGCCCCATGCGAAATGCCTGATGCTGAAAAGCATCGCCTTCTGCCAAAAGCTCAGCACCTTTAGGCAAATCAAACCCTTCACGATGCCAATGATAAACCGCGCGCGGCCAAACGGCGCCACATGAGCGCGCCCATGTCTCACCCGCTTTTGTCGGACGAAGCGGATAATAACCAATCTCCGTTTCTTCATGCGGATGTTTAAAGACCCGCGTTCCCAAAGCACGACATAAAAGTTGCGCCCCAAGGCAGAGACCCAGAAACGGTGTATCGGCTTTGAGCGTGCGCTCAATCAACCTCATCTCTTCGCCGATGAAAGCATCGGGATCATTGGCGCTCATGGGCCCGCCAAATATGACGACCCCCGCGTAATGTGAAAGATCTTCAGGTAAGGGCTCGCCTAAAGGTGGTCTTCTTGTATCAAGAGTAAAACCACGTTGTCGCAAGGCGTAGCCAACACGCCCAGACGTGGACTGTTCTTGATGAAGGACGATCAGAACCGGCTTAGACACGCGCAATCAACGATATTGGAGACGATATCAAAGAGTGCCACGGCAATCGACAAAGGTCGAGAGTGCGCTTTGTCTCATCCACGCCCATACACATCTTCAAGACGGACAATATCATCTTCACCTGTGTAGGAGCCGACTTGCACTTCGATGAGTTCGAGCGGCACTTTGCCCGGATTGGCGAGGCGATGCACTTCGCCGATAGGGATATAGGTACTTTCATTCTCATGAACCTCGAACGTCTTGTCGCCAACTGTCACGGCTGCCGTGCCCGATACGACGACCCAATGTTCTGAGCGATGAAAATGTTTCTGCAATGAAAGGCGGCCGCCCGGTTTCACTGTGATGCGTTTCACTTGGAAACGTGTGCCGATGTCGATGCGTTGATAAGCGCCCCATGGGCGATACATTTTTAGATGCTCGCTCGCCTCGCGCTGGCTTTTGGCTTTGAGCGCTTCGACAAGAATTTTAACTTCGCCAGAATTTTCGCGGCTTGTTACCAGCACCGCATCGCGCGTTGAGACAACGACGACATTATCAAGCCCCGCAACCGCAGTGAGCACATCATCCGAATGCACGAGGCTGTTGGTCGTGTCGATCAGCGCGACATTACCGGTGGCGCGATTGCCGCGCTCGTCATGTTCGGACGCATCCCACAACGCGCCCCATGTGCCGATATCAGACCAATCAAATTGTGCACGTACAACGGCGGCATGAGCCGTTTTTTGCATAACGGCATAATCGATTGATATTTTTGGCGCGTTGGCAAAAGTATCCGCATCCAAAAGCGTGGCGCCGAGATCTGTTGTGGCGTGATCAAGCGCCGATGCTGCACAGGCGCCGATTTGTGGCGCGTGATGACCAAGCTCTGCAAGCATGGTTTCCGGCTTGAACATGAAATTGCCGGAGTTCCACAAATAGCCTTCTGCCACGAGGTCGGCGGCCATCGACGCGTTGGGTTTCTCCAGAAATATGGAGATGTGACGCGCCTCGCCCTCAACGTGATCACCCGGCTTGATATAGCCGTAGGCGGTGGAGGGGTGAGATGGCGTGACGCCGAAGGTCACAATCTTGCCCGCCTCTGCCGCGGGTAATGCCGTCTTCACGCTTTTACGGAAGCCTTGCACGTCACCCACCATGTGATCGGCGGCGAGCACGAGGCCTAAAGCATCGGCATGATGGCGCTTCAACCAATGCGCGGCGGCGGCAATGGCAGGGGCCGAATCGCGGGGGCTCGGTTCCATGATAATGTCGATGGCCACACCCACCGCCTCGGCCTGTTCGGCAGCCAGAAAGCGGAACTTCTCATTCGTGACTACCAGCGGGCGGCCAAACAAGGTGGCATCATCAACGCGCTTTAAGGTTGTCTGAAAGGTCGAGAGCGTGCCCAAAAGCGGCACGAATTGCTTCGGGAAACTGTCGCGAGACACGGGCCAGAGCCGCGTACCCGAACCAC
>RFXE01000053.1 GCA_009921785.1 Alphaproteobacteria bacterium | reverse complement strand
GTGAGCGATGTGCGGCTTGAAAAGGGCGATCTTGCAGAAGCGTGGGGCGGGGGCGCCACCGAATATGCTACGGTCGCTATGAATTTCTCGCTCGTCGATTCCATGATCGACCGCGCGTCGGGCCGTGTTGTGTCCGGCGGTCAACCGGAACAGGTGACCGAACTCTGGACCTTCCGTCGTGATGGGTCGGGTCCGTGGATGCTCTCGGCTATTCAGCAAGCCCGCTGATTTTTGGGCGGCTTTAACCTCGCCGAAACCATAGACGCCTAAACTGGCGTCTATGAAGTTTTTCACACCCGCGCGTCTCGTCTCCGTTGCGCTTCTTTTGGCGCTTGCCGGGTGCGGCATGCGTTTTGACACGCGCGCGCCCTGGCGCGACGAGTTGGAAGCGAAATGCCTTTCCTCGGGCGCCGTGCAAACCTCCGCCTATATCGAGACCGCATCGCGTATTGACGGACCCGGCGCGTGCGGCATGCAGCAACCCTTTAAAGTCGCGGCCTTTGCCAATGGCACTGTGGGGCTGACCAGCCGCGCGACGATGTCATGCTCGGCAATCTCGAGTGTAGATCGTTGGGTGAAGGAAATCGTCGAGCCCGCCGCGCAGCTTTATTACGGCCAACGTGTTGAGGCGATGACTGTCGGCTCTTATTCCTGCCGCAACCAAGACTCGAAATGGTTTGCAACGATTTCCGAACATTCATTCGGCAATGCGGTTGATATTATGGGCTTCCGGTTTGCGAATGGGCGCAAGATGAATGTGCTTGAAGGCTGGCGCGGTTCAGCTACTGATCAGGCCTTCTTGCGTGAGATTACAGTCAATGCTTGTGATTATTTCACAACGGTTCTCGCACCGGGATCTGACTCTTATCACGCCAATCATTTGCATCTTGATTTGATGCGGCATGATAGCGGTTATCAAAGACGGGTTTGCCAACCAAAACTAAACTTTGCGCGTCGGATCAAAGCGCCGTCAACCGCCAATCAAATTGCCGGTTTGAATTATCGCCCGACGACAACAGATAATGCCGCTTCTGTTGCCGAAATGAATGCGCCATCAGGCTTGCCTGTAACCGTTCCAACACCGGCAGCACGTCCGATTGATCCGAAAGTGCTTGCGCTTTTACCGGCTGAACCCGAAGCCGATGACGACGGCGATTTTAAAGGCGTTTATTAATCGCGCTTTATGATCCGCGTTTTGAGGGCGGGCCGTAACCCCCGCCTGTGGGCGTAATGATAGTAATTTTGTCACCCGCCTCGAGCACCGTTTGATCAGCCCCTTGCAATTCATCGATGCGTCCGTTCTTCCGCGTGACAAAATTGCGACCCACTTCGCCCGCTTCACCGCCGTCTAGACCAAAGGGATGAATGCGGCGATGGCCTGAGAGAATGGCGCAGTCCATTGTTTCTAGAAAACGAATGGTACGGCTTGTCCCGTCACCTGAATTCCATTGCCCCTTGCCGCCCGAGCCTTCGCGAATATGAAAATCCTCAAGCAAGACGGGATAACGGTTTTCTAGAATTTCAGGATCGGTCAAACGTGAATTCGTCATATGCACATGCACGCCCGGCGCGCCATCAAAGCCGGGACCGGCGGAAGAGCCAGAACAAATCGTTTCATAATATTGATAGCGTGCATTGCCGAAAGTGAGATTGTTCATTGTGCCTTGTGCTGCTGACATGGCGTGAAGGGCACCAAAGAGGCAATTCGTGACCGCTTGGCTCACTTCGACATTACCGGCGACAACAGCAGCGGGATAGCGCGGTGACAACATCGAGCCTTCAGGCAGAATGACTTTGATGGGTCTTAAACATCCGGCATTCATGGGGATCGCGTCATCAACCATGATGCGGAATACATAAAGCACAGCGGCGCGTGTGACGGGTTCAGGCGCGTTGAAATTATCCGCGCGCTGCGGTGACGTGCCGGTGAAATCGACAGTGGCCTCACGGCTTTTATGATCCAGCGTGATTTTCACGCGGATCACTGACCCATTATCCATTTCATAGGCGAAGGATGAGTCATGCAGACGATCGATAACGCGTCTTACATGTTCAGCCGCGTTATCTTGCACATGATTCATATAGGCCTTGACGACATCAAGACCGAATTCAGCAATCGTTTTCTTGAGTTCGGCCGCGCCCTTTTCATTGGCGGCAACCTGCGCTTTCAAATCATTGATATTCTGGGTGACATTGCGCACGGGATAACGCGCGCCCTCGAGCAATGCGCGGGTTTCCGTTTCACGGAAGCGACCATTCTCGACAAGTTGAAAATTGTCGATATAGACGCCTTCTTCATCAATTGTTGTGGCCCGCGGCGACATGGAGCCAGGTGCAATGCCGCCAATATCAGCATGATGACCACGGGACGCGACCCAGAAGAGAAGCGTCTTATTGTCCTGATCAAATATCGGCGTGCAGACGGTGATGTCAGGCAAGTGCGTGCCGCCATTATAAGGCGCGTTCAACATAAACACATCGCCGGGTCTGATCTTACCCTCATTCATGCGGATAATGGTTTCAACCGAACGATCCATTGAACCAAGATGCACGGGCATATGCGGCGCATTGGCCACGAGACGACCTTCGTGATCGAACACAGCACAGGAAAAATCGAGTCGTTCTTTGATATTGACTGATGACGCGGTATTTTGAAGCGTCACACCCATCTGTTCAGCAATCGACATGAAGAGATTGTTGAAAATCTCGAGGAGAACCGGATCGGCCTCGGTCCCCGCCGCGACGCGTTTCTCACGCGGCTCAACGCGTCTTAAAATAAGATGATCGCGCGCGGTAAGCGTTGCTGCCCATCCCGCTTCAACCATGATCGTTTGATGTGCTTCGATCAAGAGTGCGGGGCCTTTTATCGAATGTCCAGCTTTCAATTGCGCGCGCAGATAGATCGGCGCGTCATGGAATCGACCTTCACTGAAAATGGATTTCCGCGCATGGGGCGTTGGCAGCGCTTCTTTTGTTTCGCTCGTTTCGCGCGGCGTGATTGGGCTGCCGCCGCCGACGGCCTCAAGAGCGATGGCTTCAAGGACGAGGGATTTTGACGGATCTAAAAAGCCAAATCGTTGATGGTGCAGCGTTTCGAAAATCTTACGCAGCGCGGCTAGGCGTTCGCCCGATGAATGCGACTTTGCGGGATCGACGGTTACAGCAATGGCGGTATCGGTTCCTGCATAGCGCAACAGTGCCTGTGAAATAATCGTGATATCTTCTCGCGCGACTCCCTGACCCTCAACTTCAGCGCGGCAGAGCGTACCAAGTCGTTCTGCTTCGTGATCAAATTGGGTAAGCGCCTCATCAGTGAACGGCTTTTCAATGGCCTGCTCACGTGTCGCACGAATGGACGCGAGGCCCATACCATAGGCCGATAGTAGCGATGAAAAAGGATGGATAAGAATTTCATCCATCGCCAGTGCATCGGCTACAAGACAAGCATGTTGACCACTCGCACCACCAAAGGCGTTCAAGACGTAACGCGTGATATCATAACCCCGCGCGACGGAAATCTTCTTGATCGCTTCGGCCATATTCGCAACGGCAATCCGGATAAAACCATCGGCAATATGTTCGGGGCTGCCCTCAGCACCAATTTCTTTTGCTAAATCCGCAAATTTTCTTTTGACGATTTCGGCATCAAGCTTTTGATTTTGTTCTGACCCGAAAATCGAAGGGAAAAAATCGGGATCAAGTTTACCGAGCATGACATTCGCGTCGGTAACGGTGAGGGGGCCACCGCGCCGATAACATGCGGGTCCCGGATTAGCGCCTGCCGAGTCAGGTCCTACGCGATAACGCGCGCCATCATAATGAAGGATCGAGCCCCCGCCGGCGGCAACCGTATGAATCATCATCATGGGCGCGCGCATGCGCACGCCGGCAACTTCGGTTTCAAAGGCGCGCTCATAGTACCCGTCGAAATGTGCAACATCGGTCGAGGTGCCGCCCATATCAAAACCGATGACACGCGTGAAACCCGCTTCACGCCCCGTTTCCGCAAGCGCAACAACACCACCGGCAGGGCCGGATAAAACGGCATCTTTGCCTTTGAAGAGATCGGCGGCGGTTAAACCGCCCGATGACATCATGAACATAAGCCGCGCGCCCGAGCGTTTCACATCAAGCTCTTCCGCAACCATGGCGACATAACGCGCAAGAATAGGCGAGAGATAGGCATCGACAACAGTTGTGTCGCCGCGTCCGACAAATTTGATGAGCGGGCTTGTCTCGTGGCTCACTGAAACTTGGGTGAAGCCCATTTCGCGTGCGATCTTTGCCGCTTGTTGTTCATGCGCGGGATAGGTCCAGGCGTGCATGAACACAATGGCGATTGCGTCATATCCTTTTTGGCGGAGGACACTAAATGCTTCGCGCATTGAGGCTTCATCAGGCGCACGCTCAACCGTTCCATCCGCGCGCACGCGTTCGTCGATTTCGATTGTTTCTTCATATAGCGCATCAGGCTTTTTGACCGCGCGCGCGAAGATATCATTGCGCGCTTGATAGCCAATCTTCAACGCATCACGAAAGCCGCGCGTGACGACAAGCGCCATATGTTCGCCTTTGCGCTCGAGCAAAGCATTGGTGGCAACTGTTGTGCCCATGCGCACATCGCCGATGCGACCAGCCGGAATAGGATCACCCGGTTGGAGACCCAGCAGAAGGCGGATCCCGTGTACGGCCGCGTCACGATAGGCGCCGGGATTTTCGGAGAGGACTTTGCGCGCAAATAGCTGGCCATTGGGTGCCCGGCCGACAATGTCGGTGAAGGTACCACCGCGATCAATCCAGAAATCCCAAGCCTGTTGTTCACTCATCGGTATCAATCCAAAAAAATGCCGTGATCAAAACCGATCTTATGTCACCCTGTCAGATGGGACAGGGGCAAGCAACGGCCTGATCAGTTAGAGATATCGCAAGGTAGTGTGCGAATTGTCCATGGGCTGTCCGATTTCAGGTGTTGAGGGACGACAATTTCGTTAGAAAATACGAAGAGGGGCGGATTATGAAGCGCTTTTTGATTTCAGTATTTTTTGTTCTGCTCTTTGCCACGCCGAGCATGGCGCAAACGAAAGCTGCAAAGACGGGTGCTGAACCGGGGCAATTTGATTTCTATGTCTTGGCGCTTTCGTGGTCGCCCGCCTATTGCGCGGATGGTGGCACCAAGCGCAGTCCAGAACAATGCGCGGCGGGCGCGCCAAAGGGCTTCGTCGTTCATGGGCTCTGGCCGCAATATGAGAAGGGTTACCCGATCTCTTGTCCGACCGATCGGAAGGATTTGCCGAAAGCGAGTTTTGAAAAGGCGGCCCTACTTTTCCCTGATCTAAAACTCGCATCATCTGAATGGCGGCGTCATGGGGCATGCTCAGGACTTGAGCCGGATCTTTATCTCGACACCGTGGCGGCGGCGCGCAATCAAGTGAAGCTGCCAGCGGCTTTTGATCCTGCTTCGCTTGGGTCAAGCGGGGTGGCTACGCTTGCGCCCGCTGACATTGAAAAGCGCTTCATCGAGGCGAACCCCAAGCTTCGGCCTTCGATGATAAGTGTATCATGTCGCAAGGCGGTGTTGCGCGAAGTTCGGATCTGCTTCACAAGGGACCTCAAAGAGTTCCGGTCTTGTCCCGAAGTGGATCGTGCGGGATGTCGGTCTGATCAGGTTTCGATTCTGACGGCGCCCTGATTTGTTTCGACTGAGAGCGGATAACTTAATTTTTATCTGCCGGTTGAGTCCATTAAATGAATTATCGCCACGCGTTTCATGCTGGAAATTTTGCCGATGTCTTGAAGCATATTGTTTTGGCGCGCTGCCTCATTCACCTCCGCGAAAAGCCCGCACCGTTTCGCGTGATCGATACGCATGCGGGCCTTGGTTTTTATGACTTGAAGTCTAAAGAGGCGGGCCGGACAGGGGAATGGGAAGGCGGAGTAGGAAGACTGTTGGCGGCTAACCCGCCGCCTGATGTTGAAAAACTTCTCGCGCCATATCGCGAAGCGATTGAACGCGTGAGAGCGTTCCATGGAGAGTCTATTTATCCCGGTTCGCCTGAAATTGCGCGCGGACTGTTGCGCGGCGAAGACCGTTTGATATTGGTCGAAAAACACCCCGAAGATGCGCGGCGTGCGAAAGAGAATTTTGCTTTTGATGGGCGCGCGAAATTACTCGAACGTGATGGCTATGAATCACTCAACGCGCTAGTTCCGCCGAAGGAAAAGCGCGGATTGATTTTAATCGACCCGCCTTATGAAGAGCGGGATGAATTCGAACAGGTGGTTGATGCTATTCGTCAGGCCTATCGAAAATTTTCAACCGGTGTTTATGTGATTTGGTATCCGCTCAAAGCGGGTCTTCCGGTTGAAGCGTTTTATCGGGCGATGGTGAACTTGGAGATTCCAAAAATTCTTCGAATCGAACAACGCGTTCGCGGTGAGCGATCAGGCGAGGGGCTTGCGGGGTCTGGACTTCTCGTCATCAATCCGCCCTGGCATCTGAAAGATGAGATGACGCTTTGTCTCAAATTCCTCAATAAAATACTTGCTGCCGGTGAAGGGCATAGCGCCCATTGTGATTGGCTCGTGCCTGAAAAATCGGGTTGAATGATAATAATGCAAAAGCCTCGGGGTCTGGCGGATTAATGGCCAACCTGTTAACCTCTGAAACAGGCTCAGGTTTTTTTTCAGAGGATTTTGACAGATGATTTTGCGTTCCGCACCCGCGTCACCCTTTGGTCGTAAAGTAAAAATGGCCGCTCATATTGTGGGCGTTATTGATCGCATCAAGATCGTAAACGCTGACACTTTAAATGCTGAAGATGATCTGCGTCAGCAAAATCCTTTGGGTAAGATTCCCACACTCATTCTTGATAATGGCAAGGTGCTTTATGACTCGCGTGTGATTGTTGAGTATATTGATCACCTCGGAGGCGGCGGGCGGCTTATCCCTGCTCATGGCGATGATCGTTATGATGTCCTTGTGATGCAGTCATTGGCTGACGGCCTCATGGATGCAGCAATTTTGCAGATCTATGAAATGCGTTTCCGCGCGGAAGATCGCCGAGAGCCAAAATGGATCGCGCATCAAGCGGGAAAAGTTGATCGCGGGCTTGCGGCTCTTGAAGCGCATCCGCCGCATTTGAGTCCCGTTTCCCATATCGGGACGGTGTCTCTCGCATGTGCGTTGGGATATCTTGATTTTCGTTTTGAAGGTGCATGGCGCAAAAATCATCCGCGGCTTGTGGCGTGGCTTGATGATTTCGCGGCACGCGTTCCCTCATTTGCTTTGACAGCGCCACATTGAGTTATGCCGGTTGAAATAAATAGCCCGCCTTTTATTGAAGCGGGCTATTTATTTTTTGGACTTGATTGTCGATTAGAAGCGATAATTTAAACCAACACGCACGAGGCCCCAATCGGCACCCGATGAGCCGCCGCCTGAGGGAATATCTTTGTCTTCAAGGTGAATATAGAGCGCTTCGGCTTTCGCTGTCCAAGGTCCAGTAACAACCGTCTCAATACCGCCGCCGAGCGTGTAGCCATTGTGATAATTATCGACGTCTGATCCACCATTGGAGTCGTGCGTCGTGGCGCCCGCATAACCGGCAGTGACGTAAGGCATGGTTTCGTTCATAGCATAACCGAGGCGGCCGCGAAATGTATTGAGATAACGCGCTTCGCTCGAGCCCGTATTGCTACCTTTGATATTGCCAAGAGATAGATCAGCTTCAATGCCGGCAACCCAGTTTGAGGGCATTTGGTAATTATAACCACCTGTCACGCCAAGCGTGCCGCCGGTAGGGTTGCCATAAACATCCTTGCCTTCTTTGGTGAAACTGCCAAAGCCCAAGCCCGCATTTAGGCCGCCATAGACGCCAGTCCAGTTTGATATTTTTTGGACAGGGATAGGAGCCGCAGGGGCTTTCTTGCTCGGAAGATCAGCAGCATGAGCTGACGCTCCAATCACTAAAATCGATGCTGTAGCAAGGCTCAGACGAATAAGGACTGACATGGATAAAGCTCCTCATAATAGGCTTAACACCCCGATGAGCATGAGGCTCTCGGTCTCGTCATCATGCTGATGATCAGACAACAACGTTGGCATACCCATTTCTCGAAAGAAGTGGACTCTTTTGTGGAAAGACAATGATCAGAAGAGACAATGTCGGGGCAGAATTATGGTTCCCCGGATCAACGTTAATCAACGTTTAACAACGCTCGCCTTGTCATGCGTCATGCGCTGTAAGTGTCAGAATTTATAGGATATTCCAAAGCGCAGTAAGTTTGATTTCGTATCGAGCGAAACCGATGATCCATTGGCGAGATAATTGGATGCCGCAAGATCGTAATGAATAAATTCACCGCGCAACGTGACATTCGGCATCACAAAGGTTTCAAGGCCTGCGCCATAGACAATGCCATATTTGATGGCATCCGTAGAATTCACATTTGTGTAATTCGTTCCGCTAATGCCGAGGCCGAATGTGCCATAGGCAAGATTATTTCCAAAGGCATAGCCGCCACGTCCACGACCTGATGCCATCCATGATTGTGTAAAGCTTTCGCTGGTTGAGCTGTTCTTCACTTGGGACGAGTCAAACTCACCTTCGAGCCCGCCGACGAATGACCCACTTTGGATGTTCATTCCGCCATGCACACCGTAAAGCGTGCCGCCGGTCGTGAGCGATCCAGCCGTACCCAAGCCAATCCCTCCATGAGCGCCGACATAGCCGCCTTGCCAATTGGACACACCATCGGTCGAGAAGAGGCCACCGGCGAAGGCAGAACTGCTAAGGCTTAAGGCCAAAGCCATTATAATGCCGAGACGGTGATACGGGCGGGTCATTATCAACTCTCAAAAAACACAAAGCGCGGCGCGTGCGGGTGCACGGCCATCTGTTCGAATTTTATCAATCTCCGGTCGCGCCCCTAAGCGATGCCTCAAAACAAGGTCAACAAAAGGTAAACCGATCGGCGGTTTCATCCGTGTGTAGATCATGCGACAAAGGGGGCCGCCCCTTTTGGTGCCCCTTTTGCCCTAGGCCTTCTATGACCGTCCATTCCGGCTCTCCCTCGCCTCAAAAGTGCGCGCTTGTCACCGGCGCGGCTCGCCGTGTCGGAGCAGCAATCACAAAAAAACTTGCCGCGTCGGGTTATCACGTGGCTTGCCATGTGCGGCAGCCCGGGCCGGACGCTGATGCCCTCATCGCCGAAATTCAAGCGGCAGGTGGTGTCGCGGCGTTTTTTGAAGCCGATTTGACGGATGCACAGTCGCGTTCGGACTTGATGAAGCGTGTCGGCGAGCGTTTTGGTAGGCTTGATCTACTCGTCAATAATGCCGCCGTTTTTAAGTCGGATTCTTTTGACGATTTTTCCGAAAACGCACTCGATGCCCATCTTGCGATCAATCTGAAGGCGCCGATTGATCTTGCGCGTCATTTTTCACAAATGGCATCGGCTAATGATCCTTCAATCATCAATATTGTTGATCATCGCGTTTTAAAGCTCACGCCGCAACATTTTACCTATACGCTCTCGAAGGCGGCTCTTCACACGGCAACACAAACGATGGCGCAAGCGCTTGCGCCTCGCATTCGCGTGAATGCCATCGGCCCTGGGCCGACATTACCCAATCAGCATGAGGGGCAAGCGGGCTTCTTGCATGAAGCCGCAGGCGTGCCCTTACAACATTCGGTCGATGCTGAGGATATTGCGCAAGCGGTTCTTTATCTCGCGTCTGCACGAAGTGTAACAGGCGTGCTGTTGCCGGTTGATGCGGGCCAAGCGATTGGCTGGAAAACGCCCGATATTGTTTTATAGATTTTTTATAGCTCTGAAAGAGCGATCGCCGCAATCAAGCGACCGTAATCCGCTTCTTTACGATGT
>RFXE01000052.1 GCA_009921785.1 Alphaproteobacteria bacterium | reverse complement strand
ACCGTAGCCTCCCTCCGCTACCAACAAACAGTGTATTTTTGTTCAAGCTGTTCGAGAAGCGCTAAGGCGTGGCCATCACTCTTTGATTGATCTTGGTTAAAGCGCTCCCAAGTGCTTTGCGGATCTTTCGGAATTTCCGCTCGCGCCTATATTGGAGACAGCGAAGTAATAAGATTTAGTTCGGCAAAAGACTGAAGCGGGATTAAAGTACATTTTATCTTACCTGTGTAGATTTAACTCCTATGAACGAATTCAGTGATAACCATCAGCCCCTTGCGCTTGAGTACCGTGATCAAGACGCGGACAAGCGCATGTTCTCGCCTTCTGCGGCTCGAAATTCAGCACCCATACTTGCCATCATGAAGCAGGTTATTCCCAAGCAAGGCAATGTGTTGGAAGTTGGGTGTGGAACCGGAGAGCACGCTGTGTGCTTTGCGGAAGCCATGCCTGATATCACCTGGCAACCGAGCGATCCGGATCTCAGCTCACGCGTTAGCACCTTAAGCTGGATCACGTTCAAGGGGTTGAATAATGTTCATGCGCCGCTTGATATTGATGTGTGCTCAAAAGAATGGGGCGTAGAGCCTTTAATGCCGTTCGATGTCATCGTATCGATTAACATGATTCATATCGCGCCTTGGCAAGCAACGCTTGGCCTCTTCGCAGGTGCTGGCCGGTTACTCCGACCGGATGGGGTTCTTCTGCTCTACGGACCTTTCATGCGTAACGGTATACATAATGTACCCTCAAATGAAGCATTCGATGAATCCTTGAAGGCATCTAACCCGTCTTGGGGTTTGCGTAATATAGAAGATCTTGAGCGCGTGGCCGAAGCTTCAGGACTTAGACTCAGCGATACAATAGAGATGCCTGCCAACAATAATGTGCTTCTCTTCTCTCTTCGTCGTTCGTGATACCGGCGCCAATTTACTAATGTTCTCACTATTTTTTCTTTGTAAAAATTTATTATAAATCAATAGTTTATGAGTTTAGCAGGCCTTATCTCGCCTTGTGACGCTTTTTGTGCAATTCAGAGTTGATGCGTGGTAGGCTCCCGTCCCTATAAGAATGCGCGCATCATAAGTGACGTTAAAAAGCGCGGTGAGGAGCACCTCTATTATTTATGTACTGAATTTGGCGGAGAGATGAGATGAGAACAACGGTTGTCGCCTTGGGTATTGTGTCTCTGCTTGCGAGTGCTGGTATGGTGCACGCAGGTGAAAAGGCTTGTGACATGAATATGGATAACATGTCTCATCATGCACATATGTCGAAATATACGCAGGCCTATATGAAATCCATGTGTGATATGATGAGTGAGATGGGAAAGTACCCTCTAAATGGCGATGCGTCTCATGATTTTGCGGCGTCTATGATTCCACATCACAAAGCGGCAGTCGAAATGGCGAAAACACTTCTTGAAGACAAGAATGCGGATGCCGCTCTTCGTAAAATGGCCGAAAATATTATTTCCTCGCAGTCAAAGGAAATTGAAGATTTGGAAGCTTTTCTAAAAGCTCACCCCTAATCAATGGCGTTTATGCACGCCTTGTGGACGAGCGACACATCCGCGATTGTGGTAGAGTCATCGTAATGACTTTGCCGCATTAACTATCGGGAATATTCTCGCGCAAAATCACTTGTAAGCGAGGTGGATGGAACTCGAAGGGTTGATTGCGGACAGAATGTTCTAAAATGGTAAGCGCTTCGCGCGCTTCAACACGTGGATTCTGATCGATGATCGCATCGATTGTGCCATCAAGCAGAAGCTCTTGAGTATCTTGTGCAATTTCATGACCAAGAAAAATAATTTTTTGATCTAAGCTTCGTTCTTTCAGTGCTTTCGCGATGCCTGCATTGCCAGCGCCAATATTATAGATTGCACTGAGATCGGGATGAGTATCGAGCAAAGAGCAAGCTTCCAAATAGGCTTTGTCAGGCTCATCCATCATCTCGCGTAATTGCACGATATTCAGTTCGGGTGTCTCTTCAGCCAAAATATGCCGAAACCCCATCTCGCGCTCTTCATGCCCGCGATAGGATAAAGACCCTGCAAACAGAGCAACTTTTCCCACGCTATTCCCTGGCATAAAGCGCTTTAATAAATATCCTGCAAGCCTACCGGCCGCGCGGTTGTCGATGCCGATATAGGCCACGCGCGGTACATGATGGATATCGGACGCAAGCGTGACGACTTTAATTCCTCTATCCGCAAGACTTTTTGTTGCTTGACGAACATTCGGATGGTCAATGCCAACAAAGCCGACGCCATGAATTTCAGGAGTAATGCCACGAAGCTGTTGGGCCAAGAGATCGGCATTGATCGTGTCTGTAGCCGTGATCGTCACGTCAATCGCGCTGCGTCTTTTAGCTAATGTTTCAAGATGCTCATGAAGGCGACGTATAAATTGATTGTTGCCCTCTGGCAGGATGAAGTGAAGTTTCACGATGTCTTGAGAAGTGGCGTCAGACAGCGTGTCCTCGCCATTGCTGATGTAACCAAGCCGACGTGCCGCTGAGAGAACAATCTCGCGGGTACGCGCGCGAACGCCTTCACGATCATTGAGAACGCGATCAACGGTCGCCGATGAAACGCCCGCCTCGCGAGCGACATCTATAAGTTTTGATCGCACAACTCGTTCTCGCCGCTCATCACGTCAGTGCTCGTCCCCCAACGCAAATGGGGGGCACGATTTTGAGCTCGTGGATTTACATCAAAAACCATCAAAATCAATGAGAATTTATACACATAGGAGTGAATTTAAGCAATAATGATGTTTTTTGAGGTATTTATAGAGATTATTCACCTTGACTTTGATGGGTTTTGACGACGAAAATTGCAACTATAAATAAAAAAGACGTTCACAATTTCGGGGGGATCTATGGTTAGTCCAGTTGCTTTTGAGCCAGATGTCACCGTCAGGGCTCGACAATTTCGGATCGGATGTATCGGCGCCGGCATGATCATGGCGGA
Source organism: Alphaproteobacteria bacterium (assembly GCA_009921785.1). GTDB lineage: Bacteria > Pseudomonadota > Alphaproteobacteria > Rhizobiales > Beijerinckiaceae > CAIUPE01. The sequence continues at coordinate 6,978 of RFXE01000052.1, read as the reverse complement.
GTGCCATCTCGCGGCCTATAAAGACGCGTCATTTACAGTGGCTGCGATTGCCTCTCGTACGGCTTCAAAAGCTGAGGCGGTTGCACAGCGTTGGGGCATACCAAAAGTCTATGCGACACCTGAGGCTTTGATTGAAGATCCCTCTATCGAGATTCTTGATATTGCCTATCCACCCGATCAGCAACCGGCGCTTATTCGCCATGCTTTGAAGCAGAAACATATCAAAGGCATTTTGGCACAAAAGCCGCTAGCCTTGTCCTTGAAGGATGCGATTGCGTTGCGCGATGAGGCAAAAGCCGCGGGTAAGATTATCTCTGTCAATCAGAATATGCGCTATGATCAATCGATGCGCGTGTTGAAGCAGATCATTGATTCCGGTGCGCTAGGAAATATCGTCTTCGCGCAAATTGACATGCACGCGATTCCGCATTGGCAGGACTTCCTTAAATCCTATGATCGGCTTACTTATTCAAATATGAGCGTGCATCATCTTGATGTCTTGCGCTTCTTGTTTGGTGATCCGAGCGACGTGACGACGCTCACGCGCACAGATCCGCGCACCACTTTTCCGCATAAAGATGGGATCACGGTTTCTACACTGAATTTCCCATCAGGTGTTATGGCGGTGTCCTTGGAAGATGTGTGGTCGGGCCCGCGTCAAGAGGGCTATGATAATGATCAAAACATCACCTTCCGTGTCGAAGGCACCGAGGGCGTGGCTAAGGGCACGATTGGATGGCCCACCGGATCAGCATCCACACTGACCTATGCATCGACAACCGCAACGCAGGGAAAATGGGTTACGCCCTCGTGGAAAACCATGTGGTTCCCGCACGCCTTTATCGGTGTCATGGAGCAGCTTCAATATGCACTGGCAAGCGGTGAGCAACCGGCATTGTCGATCGCTGACAATGTCAAGACCATGGCACTCGTCGAAGCCGGGTATCGGTCGATGGCCGAGAAGCGCACGGTTTCGCTTTCTGAAATCGCGATTAACGCGTGAAACGACTAATTATTAAGTCAACAGATCAATAAGGGGAGGACCTTCATCATGATGCAAGCAGGTATTTTTACGGGATATTTTCCCTACAGCCTCGAAGAGACAGCCAAAAAAATTAGGGCTTTGAATTTCAATACGGTGCAATTGGATTTGCATTTCAAAGATGTTGATTTTTCGGCAGGTCAAATCACCAAAGACAAAGCAAAAAAGGTTCGCGATGTTTTTCGCGATCACAATCTGCCGATTTGCTGCATTTCAGGGTACACCAATATTATTCATCCCGATAAAGCGGAGCGTGATAAGCGCGTGGGTTATCTCAAAGAGATCATTCGCAACGCAAGACATTTCGGCACGCCTTATGTGATTTCAGAAACAGGTACATACAACACCGAATCGGATTGGGTTCATCATCCCAAGAATAAGACCGAAGAGGGCTTTGAAGAGTGCCGCAAAGTGATCGCGGATCTCGCGCAAACCGCCTATGATCATGGTGCGGTGTTCTTGCTAGAAACCTATGTCAACAATGTTGTTGGGTCGGTTGAAGAAACGGTACGCATGTTTGCGCAAGTCGATCATCCCGGTTTGGGATTATTGATGGATCCAACGAACTATTTCGAGACACATAATATCGATCGTATGGATCAAATTCTCAATCAGGTCTTTGATACGCTCTCAGACAAAATCAAGATCGCTCACGCGAAAGATGTGAAGCGTTCGGGTGATGACAAGACCGAGAAACATGCCGATATCGGCGACGATGATGCGCTTGAGAGCCATACATTCCGGGGCGTTGGTGAAATTGAACTTCCGGCACCGGGATTGGGGTCGCTCAATTACGATCTCTATCTCCGTCGATTGGCAGAAAAACATCCGAATATTCCGATGATCATCGAGCATTTGAGTGAGGATGATGTGCCGCGTGCCAAAGCGTTCCTTGATGGGCGCTTCAAGGCCAACGGACTTTGATGTTTTGATGCGGGCGGATTCTTTGTCCGCCCGCACAATCATTTTTGGAGATTGAGAGTGGTACGCCTCAACGGCACTGATATGACCCGCGCTGCGCTCGCTGCCCGTGCTGGTGGTCTGGGCGCTGTCGGCGGTGTGCGTCTGATGGAATTGAGTGATGGCCTTGAACGCGGTATTCGGATGCTCGAATTCCGCACCGGGAGTGGTTTACGGTTCACCGTCCTTGTTGATCGGGCAATGGATATTGCCGAGGTCGAACATAAGGGTCGCAGTATCGGCTGGCATTCTCCCTCCGGCTTTCGCCATCCGGGCTTACATGAATATGAAGGCGAAGACGGATTTTCTTGGGCACGATCATTCTCAGGCTTTCTCGTTACCTGCGGCCTTGACCATATTCTTGGCCCTGAAACGGTAGCTGCGGATCATTACAAATATCCAGGCCGAAAAACGGCGACCCATTCACTTCACGGGCGTATCAGCACTATTCCCGCTCGTCTCACGGGGTATGGCGAGACATGGACGGGTGATCAATGTGTGTTGTGGGCTGAAGGTGTTGTTCAGCAAGCAACAGTCTTTGGAGAGAACCTCCATCTTCATCGCCGCATTGAGGCGGATCTCGGCGGTAATGAAATTCGTGTTTCCGATCGCGTGGTCAATGCTGGGTTCAGAACAACGCCCCATATGTTTTTCTATCATGTCAATTTAGGCTATCCATTGCTTGATCATGGAACGCGCTTCGTTGCGCCGATTGCAGATACAGTATGGGCCGCACATGCGGGGCCTAATTATCGCGCTCAGGGTGTTGGCTATGCGGAAGCGCCTGCACCGATTGAAGATTTTATTGAGCAGGTCTGGCAATTTGATCTCGCGGCCAATGCGACCGACGAAGTATCAGCCGCACTGATCAATGATGATAAGGGTTTGGGACTCGAGCTCGTTACTCGCAAATCACAATTACCCTGTTTTTATCATTGGCAGAATTTTCAAGCGGGCGAATATGCCGTTGGCCTTGAACCCTCAACGCATCATGTGCTTGGCAATAATGCCGCGCGTGACCGTCATGAAATGATCTGGCTCAATGCGCGTGAGAGTCGTTCTTATGATACACGATTCCGCGTGCTGGATGGGCATGATGACATCGCTGAAACAGAAAAGCGTGTGAGAGCTGCAGGCGATCAACCGTCGGATGGATATCCTGAACCCTCAGGCCAGTTCAAACCCTTGCCTTGGGCTACACAGGCACACTCAAAACAGACTAATCACATATAAGGGCTGATATGAGCATCTCCTTTGTTCAAAAACGCGATTACAGTCTAACGGGCGAAAGCACCCGCCATGCTCTCGAAACGGGTTTGGCCTCAGCCGAGTGGTATCACTCGGATGTTCCGCGCAAGGTGATGAAAGAATTGATGCAAAGACGAGATGGCCCGGCCATTCGCGATACGCTTTTGTGGATCATCTTGCTTGTCGCCTCGGCATGGGGTGGTGTGATCACGTGGGGAACCTGGTGGACGGTTCCCTTCTGGTTTGTTTATGGCGTTCTTTATGGTTCGGCATGCGACAGCCGTTGGCACGAATGTGGTCACGGCACGGCGTTTCGAACGCAATGGATGAATGATGTTGTTTATCACATCGCGTCTTTTATGGTGATGCGTAATCCTGTTAGCTGGCGGTGGAGCCATGCACGCCATCATACTGATACGATCATTGTGGGGCGTGATCCCGAAATTCCTTTCATGCATCCCACGTCTATTTTGCCGAATATCTTACATTTCGTTGGCATTTTGGATGTGTGGGATTGGATGAAAATTCTTGTCCGCAATTCGCTAGGAAACGTCTCAGCGGCTGAGCGAAGCTATATTCCTGAGAGCGAAATTCCAAAGGCTATTCTGAGCGCCCGGATTCATCTTTTGATTTATGCTGTTACGCTTGTTTTTGCGTGGCGTCTTGGTTCAATCATACCCTTTATGATCATTGGTGGACCACGGATTTACGGAACATGGCACATGTTTCTGACGGGGATGATTCAGCATGGCGGTTTGGCGGAAGATGTCATCGATCATCGCCTGAATAGCCGAACAGTCTATATGAATCCCATCAGCCGGTGGATTTATTGGAACATGAATTATCATGTTGAACATCATATGTTTCCGATGGTTCCTTATCACGCTTTGCCGCGCTTGCATGAACTGATCAAGCATGATCTGCCAGCGCCCAATACGTCGATTTGGGATGCCTTTCGTGAAATGGTTCCTGCGATTTTACGACAACGCCATGAGCCGGGCTATTATGTACGCCGCGAATTACCGCCGACGGCGCGGCCCTATCGCGAAGAATTTCATCAAACTGTTCCTGACCGATCAACGATGAGGTGATGTGATTATGACGGCCTGGATTGCGGCTTGCCAAATTGACGATATCGAATACGAAGATGTTTTACGCTTTGATCATGGCGGTCGTAGCTTTGCGATCTATCGCGATCCGGAGGGTGCATTCTTTGCCACCGATGGAACTTGTACGCATGAAGCGGTTCATCTCGCCGATGGTTTGGTGCTTGACGATATTATTGAATGCCCGAAACATAATGGACGGTTTAACTATAAAACCGGCAAGGCGTTGCGTGCCCCTGTCTGCATAGATTTAAAAACCTATCCGGTGCGCGTCTCCGGAAACCACGTCGAAATTGAAATCGGTTGAGCGAGGATATTCATGGCCAGAAAGCTTCCGACTGTTGCTGATCTCCAAGCCCTGAAGGGTAAAGGTCAGCTGACCATGCTGCGTTACTTCTCGCTTGAAGAAGCCGCCGCCGCCGAGGAGGCTGGTATTGATATTGCGTCTGTGCCGCCTGAATTGGTGGCCGATCCCGCCTATCGCCGCGTTGCCCCGTCCATTTTCTCGATGACGGGACAGACGCATTTAACGGCTGGAACGCCGGAAGATTATTTGCGGTGGAGTGGTCAGGCCATCGAGTCGGGCGCTGATGCGATTTATTGTTCTGGTAGTTTAAAGACCGTTGAATATCTCGCGCGTGAACATATTCCTGTCGTGGGCCATGTTGGCCTTGTTCCTAGCCGCGCGACATGGACAGGCGGCTTTCGCGCCGTTGGAAAAACGGTCGATTCTGCGCTCGCACTTTATCGTGAGTGTAAAGCCTATGAAGATGCTGGCGCATTCGCCGTTGAAATTGAAGTTGTGCCGGTGGAAGTAGCAACAGAAATCAGTCGTCGCCTTAAAAAGCTTCTTCTCTGGTCGATGGGTTCGGGTCCCGGATGTGATGTTCAATATCTATTCGCAATGGATATTTTGAGAACACATACGGATCATATGCCGCGCCATTCGAAAGTGTATCGCAATTTCGTTGCTGAATATGAGCGCCTTCAACGCGAACGGGTTTCCGCCTTTCGTGAATTTATCGACGATGTGAAAACGGGCGCATACCCAGAAGACAAGCACCTCGTGCGGATGGATGAAGCGGAATATCAGGCCTTTCTAGAGGGGCTTGACCGGGTCAGCTGATAATATCTTCCGCATAAAAGAGTTTATTGGTTTACCTTTTTAACCATCTCGATTCCGCTATTAGGAATAGATAGTCATGTCTTGGCTTCAATTCGCAGCAGTCATTAATTTATCAAATTAAATTAAATTTTTTCAGCACATATTCTCGTTTCTAAAAAATACCTTTTTTGAGTTTTAAATAATGTGTGCCGCCATTTACAACCGCACCCGTCCATTTATCGCCCTTTTACCGATCCCGCATCACTTGACTTTCCAACCACCATCTTTCGGTTCTATAAAAGCTTTACACTCCACCGTCCGGTGAACGACAAATAAACGTGTTATCCTGGAGAGGCGAAAATGAAAGAAGCGTGGCGTTGGTTTGGACCGCAAGACCCGGTGGCGCTTGATCATGTACGTCAAGCCGGAGCGACTGATATTGTTTCGGCTTTGCATCAGTTAAAGCCCGGTGCCGTCTGGACCGAGGCGGCTGTTGCCGAACGTAAAAATCTGATTGAAAAGACGCCGCCCGGCCGCAAGCCGCTTTATTGGTCGGTTGTTGAATCAATCCCGATACCCGATGACGTGAAGCGTCTAGGCAAAGGGGCAAAGCAATCCATTGAGGCATGGATTGCGAGCCTTCAAGCGGTGGCGAAAGCGGATATCAAAACGGTCTGTTACAATTTCATGCCCGTTGTTGATTGGACACGCACCGATCTTGATTATGAGTTGCCCACGGGCGCTACGTGTTTGCGGTTTGATCAGGATCGCTTTGCGGCTTTTGATCTCTTTATTCTTAAGCGTCCCGGTGCTGAGCGTGATTATGATGTGGAGGCAACAGCACGAGCCAAAGCGACTTATGATCGCTTTAGCGAACAGGATATTGCCTATCTCATTCACGTGATTGCCAGTGCCTTGCCGGGCTCGACAACCGATCCCTTGACCATTGATGGTTTTCGCGAGCGTCTTACGCTTTATCGCGATATCGATGCCCCACGCTTACGTCAGCACCTCGTTGAGTTTCTAGAAGCTGTTACGCCGGTTGCGGATGAGCTGGGTATGAAGCTCACTTTGCATCCGGATGATCCGCCGCGCTCGCTTTTTGGCTTGCCGCGTATTGCATCGACGGCTGCTGATTATGCGGCCTTGTTTGATGCTGTACCAAATACAGCGAATGGCATGTGTTTTTGCACCGGGTCTTTAGGTGTCCGACCTGATAATGATCTCGCCGCAATCGTCACTCGCTTTGCAGAACGGATTCATTTCGTGCATTTGCGCTCAACAAAACGTGACGCGGATTATCCGCTTTCCTTTATCGAAGCCGATCATCTCGATGGTGATGTCGATATGGTCAGTGTCATCAGCGCATTGATCCGTGAAGACCGAAAACGCGCGCCTGGGGAGAAGATCCCGTTCCGGCCAGATCATGGCCATCGTATGTTGGATGATGTGAATAAAACCATCACGCCGGGCTATGCAGGCATTGGAAGGCTCAAAGGTTTGGGTGAATTACGGGG
>RFXE01000051.1 GCA_009921785.1 Alphaproteobacteria bacterium | reverse complement strand
CTCACGGCTCGTGCGTCGTTCCGCGGAAGCCTTGATGGATGTGGCGCTTGATGAGGATGGCTTCACGCTTGATCATCCAAGCCGTCACCCGTTGATGGTCGCAGCTTTGGAGAAGAAATCGGGCGTTGCCTCAATCCGCTTCGATTTCAATTTGCCAATTGTCGGTGTCGGGGCCTCCGCGCCGACTTATTATCCGATGGTTGGAAAACTTCTCGAGTCAAAAGTGGTATTGCCCGAGCATTCGGATGTTGCGAATGCGCTCGGCGCGGTCGTGGGTCATGTCCGCATTACCGGCGAAAGCGTGATCCTCTCGCCGGGCCCCGGACGGTTCCGCGTGCATGGGCCATCGGACAAGCATGATTTCACGGATCTTGAAGGCGCCGCTGCAGCCGCCATCGTGGGTCTTAAGGCTGATCTTGCGAAACGGGCCGAAGCGGCCGGTGCGGATGACATTGATATTACCCTTGACCGCAAGGACGTCTCCGCTTTTGCCGACGGGCAGGATATTTTTGTCGAAAGTCGGATTATCGCCGTGGCCACCGGCCGTCCGCGTCTCGCTCATTCCTGAAAACGCGCGCTGATCTCTCCCCCTAAGGACGAAGTGGCGGCACACCCAAGTTTCGTGGCAATGTACGCGGGACTTGAGGGAACGCATGCCTCGAAAAAGGGGACACCGGTTTTTCGATAAAAGGCATGCGTCAACGAAGAGATTAGGTATTTTATGGCGTTGCATTTTGATGAGCCGGCGGTGACGGATCTCGCCCAGTGGCGGAAACTCGCCGAAGCCGTGCTAAAGGGCGCGGATTTTGACGAGGTCCTGACCGCAAAAACGGCCGATGGCATTCGCATCGAACCGCTCTATGCCAAAGCGGAAGGCCGCACGCCGATCATCGGCCGCGCGGTGGGTAGCGCTTGGGCGATCATGCAGCGTGTTGATGATCCCGACGGCGCGCGTGCGAATAAGCAAGCCCTCACCGATCTCGAGAATGGCGCCAATGGCCTCACACTTGTCTTCAAAGATTCTCTTGGTGCGCAGGGCTTTGGCATAGATGCAAAAGCAGAATCAGTCGCCCAAACGCTCAAAGGCGTTTATCTTGATGCCGGTATCGATATTGCGCTTGATTGTGGCCCGCGTGGACGTGATGCCGCGCATGCTATTGCGGATGCAAGCAAGGCGCTCGGCTTCCCCGCAAACACGGTGCGTGTGCGCTTTGGATTAAATCCCATTGGCACCGGTGCGCGTATTGGCGCGCTTCATGGCGATGGTGCGCAAGTTGCAAAAAATGTCTCTGCCGCTGTGAATGATCTCATTGCCCAAGGATTCAAAGGGCCGTTTATCGCCGCTGATGGGCGCGTGGTGCATGCAGCGGGGGGATCGGAAGCGCAAGAGCTTGGTTTCGTGTTGTCATGTGCGCTCTTCTATCTGCGCGGACTTGAAGCTTCGGGCATAGCACTCGATGACGCTCGCACGATGATCGAATTTCGTCTTGCGAACGATGCGGATCAATTTCTCACTATTGCCAAGCACCGTGCCTTGCGCCGTCTCTGGGCGAGTGTTGAGGCGCAATGCGGGATTGAACCGAAGCCGATTTTTATCACATCGGAAACCGCGTCGCGGATGCTCACAACGCGTGATCCGTGGGTAAATGTGTTGCGCAATGGTATGGGTTGTTTTGCTGCCGCAATTGGCGGTGCGAATGCAATTTCTGTTTTGCCTTTCACGTCAGCCATCGGTCTTGCTGATCCCTTTGCACGGCGTTTGGCGCGCAATACGCAATTGGTGCTCGCGCAAGAATCTCATCTCGCAACCGTTGCTGATCCGGCAGCCGGCGCCGGTGGTTATGAGGCTTTGACCGATGCTTTGATTGAAAAAGCTTGGACTGATTTTCAGGCAATCGAAAAAGAGGGCGGTGTGGTTGCAGCTTTGCAGAAGGGCACCATTCAGGCGCGCATTGAAAATGTTGCAGCGGAACGCCATGCAGCGATTGAGAATAAAAAAGCAGCGATCCTGGGCGTAACTCTATTCCCTGATGCGCATGAAAAGCCGATTGCGGTTTTGGTCCCGTCGCCTGCACTCCAAACGCCAAGCAACACGCAATTTGCTCCTCTTGCCGCTTTGCGTGTCGCCGAGATTTTTGAACAGAAGATGCCGAAGATCGGAGCTGCATCATGACCCGCATCCCCGATTTCTCAAACGCACCTTATATCGCTGCACAATTACCGACGCAAAACATTACGGCGCCTGACTGGATGACACCGGAAGGCATTGCGGTAAAGCCTGTCTACACCGAGGCGGATCGCAACGGTTTGCGCTTTGCTGAGTCCGTTCCCGGCGCGCAACCCTATTTGCGCGGCCCTTATCCCACCATGTATGTCAATCAGCCTTGGACGATCCGCCAATATGCGGGGTTCTCGACAGCTGAAGATTCAAACGCGTTTTATCGTCGTAATCTTGCAGCAGGTCAGAAGGGCCTCTCTGTTGCCTTCGATTTGGCAACGCATCGTGGTTATGATTCCGATCATCCGCGGGTGAAAGGCGATGTCGGCATGGCGGGTGTTGCGATTGATTCCATTTATGACATGCGTACGCTCTTCTCAGGCATTCCGCTTGATGAGATGAGCGTGTCGATGACAATGAATGGCGCCGTTCTGCCTATCCTCGCGCTTTATATCGTTGCCGCTGAAGAGCAGGGCGTTGCACAGGAAAAACTGTCCGGCACAATCCAGAACGACATTCTCAAAGAATTTATGGTGCGCAATACCTATATCTATCCGCCAATTCCGTCGATGCGCATCATTTCAGATATTTTTGCCTATACGTCAAAGCATATGCCGAAATTCAATTCGATTTCTATTTCCGGCTATCACATGCAGGAGGCGGGAGCCACGCAGGATCTCGAACTCGCTTATACGCTCGCCGATGGTGTTGATTACATTCGCGCGGGATTAGCGGCCGGAATGGATATCGATACCTTCGCACCGCGCCTGTCCTTCTTCTGGGCGATTGGCATGAATTTTTTCATGGAAGTCGCAAAGCTTCGCGCCGCGCGTCTTCTGTGGACAAAGCTCGTCAAGCAATTCAATCCGAAGAGCGAGAAGAGTCTGCCTTTGCGTACGCATAGCCAGACATCAGGTTGGTCATTGACGGCACAAGATGTCTTCAACAATGTCATTCGCACTGAGATTGAAGCGATGGCCGCCACGCAAGGTCATACGCAATCGCTCCATACCAACTCGCTTGATGAAGCACTTGCCTTGCCGACTGATTTCTCGGCGCGCATTGCGCGTAACACGCAGCTCTTCTTGCAAAAGGAAAGCGGTACGACGCGTATCATCGATCCATGGGGCGGATCTTATTATGTCGAGCGCCTGACAGCAGAGCTCGCTCAAAAAGCATGGGCGCATATCGAAGAAGTCGAAGCGCTTGGCGGCATGGCCAAAGCGATTGATGCCGGTATCCCGAAGCGTCGCATTGAAGAAGCGGCAGCCCGTACACAGGCGCGCATTGATTCCGGTACGCAGGCCGTCATCGGCGTGAATAGTTACCGTCCCGAAAACGAACAGCAGATTGACGTGTTGAAGGTCGACAACTCTGCCGTACTCGCGCAACAAATTGAAAAACTGAAACGGCTTCGCGCTGAACGCAATGAAGCCGAAACGCAAGACGCATTGAATGCCCTTGAAGAGGGCGCGCGTAATAACGGTAATCTACTCGCTCTTTCAATCAATGCCGGACGCGCGAAAGCGACAGTCGGTGAAATCTCGATGGCGCTTGAAAAGGCTTTCGGTCGTCACAAGGCGACAGCTGAAGTTGTGACGGGCGTTTACCGCAAAGAAATAGGCGCGATGAATGAAGCCTTTGGCCGCGCGCGCGACATGGTGCAGTCCTTCAAAGAAAATGATGGCCGCTTGCCGCGTATTCTCGTCGCTAAGATGGGACAAGATGGCCATGATCGCGGACAGAAAGTCATCGCATCGGCCTTCTCTGATTTAGGCTTTGATGTTGACGTTGGCGATCTTTTCTCGACACCGGAAGAAGCCGCAAAAGAAGCTATTGCAAAGAATGTTCATGTTGTCGGCGTATCAACGCTCGCAGCCGGACATCTGACTCTTGTGCCTGCGCTCAAAGCCGCGCTCGATCAGGCGGGGCGCTCTGACATCATGATTGTTGTTGGCGGCGTTATTCCTGAGCAGGATTTTGAAGCGCTCAAACGAGCAGGAGCCGATGCAATCTTCCCGCCGGGCACGGTCGTGTCTGATGCGGCGATGAATGTGCTTGATAGACTCAATGAGCGCAGAGGCTATCGACAGCTTAAATCGTAAGGATTTTACTGCGCTTCAAACGCTTGGGCTTGTCGCGCATCATCGGGCGGCAATGCGAGCTGCGCGCCAATGGCCCGAATAGCGGCAGGCGCTGCGGCGAATGTTCCATGACGGAAGAAATCACCCGTTTCCGTGTTGGTTAAATCATACACACGGATACCGAGTTTAGAAATTTCGTCGCGCTGCGCTTTATCATTGAGATCAAGCGTGCCGACGCGTTGACGATCGCCCGCCAAAACGCTTGAGATATTAAGCGCCTTATCATCCGCAGCCGCAAAAATCGAAACACGTGCAAAAGACCCCACGCGCGCATATTGCTGTTTGAAGACAGCAAGATCGATGTCAGGGGCAGCCAGCATGACTTCACCCAAATGGCCTGAAAGATCGCCACGCCCACCAATCGCTGCTTCGCGCAACGCTTCCATGGTTAGCCATGTACCCATTGAGTGAGCAAGAATATGGATACGACCAACGCCGGGCATTGTGCTGAGCTCGGACAACACGGCTGTTAAATCATCGCGTGAGGCTGTCGCATTGTCCTTGTCAGCACCATAAGCGAATGCACGATTTTGCGATGGCCAGGTGAAGAGAACGGGAACACCCGTGAATCCTGAATCGGTTGCGATTTGAGCAAGGCGAAAGCGCGCTTCATCATAGCCCGTATTGAAGCCATGAACGTAAACGAGAATATCGCGAGCCGTACCCACGCGACCGGAAAGTTGCGAAGATATCTCAGCGTTGAATTTGTCGTGATCAAGCAAACGCTGCCCGACAAAAGTAAAATGTGAATTACGACTTTCTGAACCAAAGCTTGGGCGTTCGATTTGGCCTGTCTTATGATTTTTTGGAATATTGATGAGATTCATCAAATAATTTGTTGTTGGTGAAAGCTCTGCCGTTACCGAACCGTCAGCATTCATCTTGCGCGAAGTGGCCACAAAGATTGGCATCACATCGCCGGTCTTTGTCTCCGCCGTGTCAGCAAAACGTGTTCCCGCAATGCCGCCCATACATCCTGAAAGCGCGATTAGCGTTGCGCCAATAAGGCCAAATTTAAGAAGATGATACTGAGATTTGCGAGACATTTTATCAGAAAACATTCATGTTTGCGGCAATAGACCGTCTCTTTCGCGGGTGAATGCGGCGAGAATAGGACCGCTTATATCATGCGCCGGTGAGCGCCGCTGTGGGCTTTACGGATCCAACCGTCATGCCATTCCAATTCGTAAGCGTAGGCCAAGCCTTCTTATCAAAGGCAATGCGCTCATCATCCGTCATTTTTAGGAAGCGTTGAACGATGCCGGCGAGCATGGCTTGTGCCGCACGTGTTTCACCATCATCCGCTTTTAGCGCGATGCCGAGGCCATGTTCAGGCAAGGCCGCGCAATAAACGCCCTCGGCGCCCGTTTTTACAAATAAACGGGTTCCAAAAATTTCCATCGCCACCGTATCGAGGCGACCAGTGCCGGCGACCATGAAGGGATGTGCTGCCGCAGCTTGGCGCAGTCGCGCTGCCGCTTTAGCGCGTTCAGGGGCAAGGCCCGCGCCCGTGCCGAGGCGCGCAAAACCGTGTGCGAGATTTTTGAGCGGTACCGCATAAGTCGGGATCGAACAGCCATCCGTGCCCGTCCATTCTTCGCGCACACGGAAGCCCGTCATTTCTTCACCTGCCGCGCGGATTTCCTTTTGCACGCGATGATCAGGCTTAATGTAGCCTTTGGGGTCTTCATCAAGGCCGCAAGCGAGGCAAATGAAGCCTGAATGTTTACCCGAGCAATTATTGTGAAGGGCTGAGGGCTTTTGGCCGGCGGCCGCCAATGCGCGTTCTGCCTCTTTGTTTGACGGCCAATGCGCGCCGCATTCGAGGCAGCCTTGATCCTGCCCAGCTTTTTTCAAGATTTTTAAGGCCGTTTCCGCATGGCGCGGTTCGCCGGAATGAGACGAGATCGCCAATGCCAGCTCCTCGTCATTGAGGCCGAAGCGTTCAGCGATGCCGGATTCGACGAGCGGCAAGGCCTGAAACGCTTTAACAGCCGAACGTGGGAAAACCGGCGTTTCAATATTCCCGAGTGACAGGACCGTCGCGCCATCAGCGTCGACTACCGCAACCGACCCCCGATGGACTGACTCGACCGCTTGGCCACGAAAGATTTCGACGAGAACGGGATGTGAGCTCACGATAATGGATCCTCAGTGAAAGATTAAAAAGCCCGTTACATATAGGCGCTTTGAAGACAAGGGAGCAGACTTTTCTTTTCTGGTGGGGTAGACCCGTGGCGTCTTAGGAGTCGGCGGTAGCCGATGACGTGCGGAGAATGGGTCGATGCGTATTGCCATGATTGGCGCGGGCTATGTCGGTTTGGTTTCAGGCGCCTGCTTTTCGGATTTCGGTCATGAGGTCATTTGTGTCGATGCAAGCCGGGACCGGATTGATGGGTTGAACCGCGGCGAGATGCCGATTTACGAGCCGGGCCTTGCCGACCTTGTTGCCAAAAATGTCCGCGAAAGCCGCCTGTCCTTTACGATGGATCTGCCTTCGGCCGTATCAAAAGCGGATGCGGTATTTATTGCGGTTGGTACACCCTCGCGACGCGGCGATGGTCATGCCGATTTGTCTTATGTCTATGCCGCAACGCGCCAGATTGCAGAATCTATTCATCCTGATGCGATTGTTGTCACCAAATCAACAGTGCCGGTTGGAACGGGCGACGAAGTCGAACGGATTTTGCGTGAGATTCGTCCTGATCATTCAATTGAGGTGGTTTCAAATCCGGAATTCTTGCGAGAAGGCGCAGCGATTGGTGATTTCAAACGGCCTGATCGTATCGTAATTGGAACAACCGATGAGCGCGCGCGCAAAGTGATGACTGAAATATATCGGCCGCTTTATCTCAATGAGCCGCCCCTTGTGTTCACAGATCGCCGAACATCTGAACTCATCAAATATGCCGCAAACGCGTTTCTTGCGGTCAAGATCACTTACATCAATGAAATAGCGGATTTGTGCGAAGCTGTCGGCGCGAATGTGCAAGATGTTTCGCGCGGCATTGGATTAGATAATCGTATTGGATCAAAATTCCTTCATCCGGGCCCTGGCTATGGCGGTTCATGTTTTCCAAAAGATACACAAGCGCTTGTGAAAACAGCGCAAGATGAAGGTGTGGCGTTGCGGATTGTGGAGAGCGTTGTTGCCGTCAATGATCAACGCAAGCGCGGCATGGCGCGTCGCGTTGTTGCTGCTGTTGGTGGGGATGCGCGTGGCAAAACTATCGCGATTTTAGGTCTGACCTTTAAACCAAATACTGATGATATGCGCGATGCACCATCGTTAGCATTGATTACGGCGTTGCAAGATGCGGGTGCGCATATTCGCGCTTATGACCCGCAAGGTATGGAGGCGGCCGCGTCTCTCGTTTCAAATGTAACATTCACCGAGAATGCTTATACGTGCGTTGAGAATGCTGATGCACTTGTGATTGTTACGGAATGGGATGCATTTCGTGCGCTAGACCTTGATCGCGTTCGTTCTCTCTTGAAAACGCCCGTGCTTGTTGACCTTCGCAATATTTATCGGCCAACAGAAATGCGCGCGAAGGGCTTTGATTATGTGAGCGTCGGCCGCCCTTAAGCGGTCAGCTCTTAGGCCGAAAGGCCTTACAAAATTTTTCGTTGGTCTCGAGGCGATAACCGCCGATTAAATCGATGCAGTAAGGTATCGCCGGAAATACAGCATCGAGACAGGTACGGATCGCCGAAGGCTTGCCGGGCAAATTGATGATCAGACTCTTGCCACGAATGCCCGCAGTTTGACGAGAGAGAATAGCTGTCGGCACTTCTTTTAAACTTGCGATTCGCATCAATTCACCAAAGCCGGGCATCATTTTTTCGCATACGGCTTCGGTGGCTTCGGGTGTGACATCGCGCAGAGCTGGCCCGGTTCCGCCCGTCGTCAAAATCAAGGAACACGCTTCGCGATCAGCAAGGTCGGCCAGAGCGGCCATGATCGCCGGTTTCTCATCCGGAATAAGGGCAGTCACAGGATGCCAAGGTGAGGCCACTAAGTCACTCAGCGCAGCGATGATTCCTGGGCCCCCTTTGTCTTCATAGTCGCCTCGGCTCGCGCGGTCCGAGATGGTGACAATGCCGATTGGAAAAGAAGGACTCATTGGCGACTTTCCTATATCCGCGGGGCTGTGAGCTTGACTCTAACCGGTGCGCCCGCGAAGTCACGTAATAGTGGTTGGCGACGAGTGCAATCGGTAAGGAATTATTGAGTATGGATCGGAACGCGCTGGCGGAACTCTTCGGGCAGATTGCCGTCCATGCGGGTGCAATCATTTTGCCCTACCACGCCCAGCTCGATGAGACGCGGCGGAAGGCTGATGGCAGTCCGGTCACCGATGCGGATGAAGCGTCCGAACGATATATTTTGGACGCTTTACGCGAGCACTTACCCGAGATCCCGGTGATTGCAGAAGAAGAACAGTCGGCGGGTATTGGACATTCTATCGGCGAGCGTTTTATTCTCGTTGATCCCCTCGACGGCACGCGAGAATTTATAAAAGGGCGGGCGGAATTCGCGGTCAATATTGGTCTCATTGAGGACGGCAAGCCGATAGCGGGAGCGATTTATGCGCCGCTTCTTTCAAAACTCTGGATGGGGGGAACATCCGCATGTGTTTTGAAATCAGCTGATATTTTTCTAAAACTTGGGTCGGCTACGATCGAGTTGCTCCCAAATCGAACGCTCAAGTTCTGTCGCCTGGCCGAGGGCGAAGTGGATCTTTATCCGCGGTTTGGTCCGACCATGGAATGGGACGTTGCTGCTGGACATGCTATTATTGGGGCTGCCGGTGGTGTGGTACTCGATGGAGATGGTCGTCCATTTCGCTACGGCAAACATAGGTTTGAGAGCGGGTCTTTTGTGGCGATGGGACAACCGGACCTCGCTGAGCGCCTTTTCCGCTAAGTTATTGTTCCAAGTGACTCATTCTCTGTTTGCGACCTTATGCCGCACAAGGCTGATTTTTTGAAATCAAAGCTTTGCGCTTTGTCGAATATCGGTAACCTCTTCCGCGTTGTGTCATCGCGTCGCTGTTTGTAGCGATCCGAGAATTTGTAAGAAGTATTACGACACTCACTGAAGACGCGAGGGGGCGTTCACATAAATGTCTGAGAATCATTACGACGATCACGCAAAGAAAGAGGATCTGAAAGTCCTCCATTCCATGGGCTATGCTCAGGAACTTGAGCGCTCCATGAGTGCCTTCTCGAATTTTGCGATTTCATTTTCGATCATCTGCATTCTTTCTGGCGGCATCAATTCGCTCGCACAAGCAACATCCGGCGCAGGTGGTGGTGCGATTGGCATTGGCTGGATTGTCGGCTGCGTAGTCTCGGGCGTTTTCGGTCTTGCTATGGCGCAGATTGGCTCGGCCTATCCAACAGCCGGTGGTCTTTATCATTGGGGATCAATTCTTGGTAACCGCTTTACGGGCTGGCTGACGGCATGGCTTAATCTTCTCGGTCTTGTCACTGTGCTTGGCGCTATCAATGTTGGCACGTGGTATTTCTTCTGCGGTGCTTTTGGTTTTGACTCCGCGAATTACCAGAACGAAGTCATCTTTCTCGCTGCAATCACAGGCCTTCAAGCTCTTGTGAATCATTTCGGCATTCGGCTTACCGCAAAATTAACCGACTTGTCAGGTTATCTGATTTTCGCAACA
>RFXE01000006.1 GCA_009921785.1 Alphaproteobacteria bacterium | reverse complement strand
AACAATATTTACTCCATCTCGAAGCAGCTCTTGAGCCAGCACTTCGCCGCGATCAGTGAGTACACGAACACGCCAGTGGCCTCGCGTGAGGACACTGCCGAACTCTTTGTGAGCGTCACTTTCGACGATGGATACAAGTCATTCTTGACCGAAGTGGTGCCGTTGGCGGAAACGTATCAGATTCCAATCCATGTTTTCATTGCACGAGAGTTCATCCTTCAGGGAGGATCACTTTTCAGGGGGCAGACCACCTCAATCGCGAGCGAGATCTCAACCCGTGTTCTGATTATAGAGAGCGACGCCTCAACAGCCGATGGGCTGAGCACGCTAATCGAAGAATTAGGGCACACAACCTGCGGTAAGGCGCACTCTCCCCGTGAAGCACTCACCTTAGCCAGTCGGGAAAAACCGGGGCTGATTTTGACTGAACTCGCTTTTCAAGAGGAGGCATCGGGTATCAGCACGATCGAAGAGATACTTAAAGATCACGATGTCCCGGTAATTGTTATTACGGATCATCCTGATCTTTGGCAGAAAGACTGTGGCATTACCCCAGCCGGAATTATTACAAAGCCCTTTTTGTCTGATACCGTTCGTACTGCCGTCAGTAGGGCACTCTTTTTCGATCGGCGCGCGAAATATCCCTTTTGGGATTATGAAAAAGAAAATTTTACAAGCCACTAAGGTAATGACCTGAGGGGCCTCACCGGAACTCCTTCTGATCACGCGCGTTTTCCTCTATGCAATTTTGCATTAAGGGAGACCGAGATGTCGGTTGTGAATTTTAACGTTTTCTATCGACGCACGACTAAAGATCTTAAATCAGTCTTGAAAAATCATGACGATGCGCAATCAACACAAGAAAATCTAACAACGGCACAAGATTTTGATCATGCGCTGAGAACAATTTCGACATCGAAATTTAATCGACTCACTGCCGTCTAAGGACTTTCCCACCATCGCTCCCCCTGTGTTGCCAGGAGGGCTAAGTCAATGACTAAAGAATCCGTGCGCCAGCCGGGGCGACCGAGAGGGTTCGCCGCAATGGATGTTGAACGCCAGCGTGCAATTGCACGAAAGGGCGGTGAGAGCGTACCCAAAGAAAAGCGCAGCTTTGCCCGAAATCCCGCTTTGGCTATTGAGGCGGGGCGTAAAGGGGGACAAAGCGTAGCGCCTGAGCACCGTAGCTTTTCAAAAAATCCTGCTCTTGCTGCTGAAGCAGGGCGTAAAGGCGGCGAGGTTACGCAAGAAGCCGCACGCAAAACGCGACTACCCGTCGCCTCTGAAAAGGCCAATGAACCAAGTTAAGGAAAAAATTAAAAAGCGACGTGATGATTAGTCACGATGATGATTAGTCACGAACGAGACGCGAGCTTTCGCTCAAACGCCAAAGCGTGTTTGACGATAAGATCAAGATCATCAAATTGTGGCTTGAATCCGAGCGCAGACTTAATCTTATCGCCGGTTGCAAGTACTATGGCAGGATCACCCGCGCGACGTTGGCCAAGCGCAACAGGAAAATCAACGCCAGCAACTCTTTTTACTGCTTCAAGAACTTCATTTACGGTCGAGCCATGGCCATAAGCGCAATTCAACATCAAGCCCTCATTACCCGCCCTAAGATAATCAAGAGCAAGACTGTGAGCGGCTGCAAGATCAGACACATGGATATAGTCGCGAATACATGTACCATCGCGTGTGTCATAGTCTGTCCCGAATACACTGATAGAAGCCCGTTTGCCGGTGACAACTTCGCAAGCGGTCTTAATCAGATGCGTCGCACGCGGTGTGGCTTGGCCTGAACGCGCTTCGGGATCAGCGCCCGCTACATTAAAATAACGTAAGATCATGGATTGAAGCCCATGGGCATGGCGCGCGTCTTCGAGCATCCATTCGACCATTAATTTCGATCGGCCATAAGGCGACACCGGATTGGGCCGTGTCGCTTCACTGACTGGCATCTCATCAGGCTCGCCATAGACGGCTGCCGTCGATGAGAAAATAAACTTCGTCAGACCACTCTTAACCGCCGCATCAATCAAATTCCGTGCTTTGGCAGTATTTGATTCATAATAGCCCAAAGGATCGCTTACCGAGTCAGGGACGACAATCTTCGCCGCAAAATGCGCGATCGTATCAATACCGTGATCAACGATGATCTTGTGGACTAACGATTGATCAGCAATGTCACCACGAATGAGCGGAACATGATCAGGCAAGAGAAAGTCAAAACCGGTTGACAGATCATCGAGCACAACGGGTGTTTCGCCACGCGCAACGAGATCAAGCACCATATGGCTGCCGATATAGCCCGCGCCCCCTGCAATAAGAACTGTCATTGATCCCGTCTCCTTAAAGTGCCCGATCCGCCAAGACGGAACGTCTTTGGACACACAACGTTTCTCCTAACGATTGCGCGCGAAAGGAGCAAGATGATGAGCATGGATCGGGATTATTCCGAACGTCAGGCAGAGTGCGCCACAATGTTGGTCGCCATCGCCCAACTCTTGCTGAACTCATCACCGCCCGAATTTGCATGCTGGCTTCGTTTGCTCGCAGATGAAATCGACGCCAAGGGTGTTCATAAAGGACTGGGCCTGACCATGGCCGCCAATGACGACGATTAGTTTTATCCCACGAGGCCCCCAATTACCCTCTCGTTCAAGCTTCATAGTCGAAGAACAAACGCGGCGCCTAGGACATCGGTTCCCCGAAAGAATTACCCTCAATTGCCTCATAAAAGAAAATCAGTGTATGCGAGGTCCTCATGCGTCTCCGCCTATTGCGAGGTGCGGGTGGAATTCTAAAGGGAATACGCATTGTCGATGGTCGATCAGCCAGAATTTGACCGGCAAACACCGGAAGCGGGGAAACTCGAGCGTCTCAGCCCGCTTGTGAGCCGACTTATTGCACCCAATGGCGGGCCTTTCACCTTCACAGGAACCTGCACTTATATTGTCGGCGATCGTGATCGCATTGTGATTGATCCCGGTCCTGATGATGCGGCGCATTCTGATCTGATTTTAAAAAGCATCGGATCAGATCGATTGGCTGCGATTTTCGTGACGCATACCCATCGCGATCATTCACCCTTGGCAGCGCGCTTGAAAGCACTCACCGGCGCGCCGATTATGGGATGTGGTCCACATCGCACAGCCCGCGCGTTAAGCGAAGGCGAAATCAATCCGCTCGATGCGTCATCTGATCATGACTATAGCCCAGACCGTATTCTTGATGACGGTGAAATGGTTCGCATCGGCGATCTCGAATTCGAAACTGTCGCAACACCTGGCCATACGATCAATCATCTCGCTTTCGCTTTAAGAGAGGAGAAAGCCCTATTTTCAGGCGATCATGTGATGGGATGGTCAACGAGCATTGTTGCCCCACCTGATGGCGCGATGCAGCCCTATATGAAATCGCTTGAACGCCTTATAGCACGCGATGAACAAATTTATTATCCCGGCCATGGCGAAGCGGTGAAAGCACCGGGGCGTTTTGTGCCACAACTCTTGGCACATCGCCGTTTACGCGAGACAAGCATTTTAGAGGCCGTGCGCGAAGGCGTCGACACGATTCCTGAACTCGTAACAAAACTCTATCGCGGCCTTGATCCCCGTTTGCATGGTGCAGCGGCACTCTCTGTCTTCGCCCATCTTGAAGATTTAGTATCACGCGACATGGTACGAGCAGATCAACCTTTGTCTCTTAACGCGCATTTTTATCCGCGTTGATCTGATCTCACGAGACCGCTTTAATCACTTTACGAAAAAGTGTTGGCAGGGCCTCACCTTCCGGTCCATTTGCCGACGACCAACGATAAGGCGCCTTCAACGCTACATTTTGCACAATCTCGGCAACATAGATTGTGAGCGTCAATGAAAAATGCGTGAACACATGCACAACGGGTTGATCATGTTTCTTCCAACGCGCTTTGACCGGTGCGCTGTCAATTAAAAGAGCTTCATCAAAGGGGGTCTCAACCCACTCAGATGTCGGCACGCCTGTCATGCCGCCGAGCAATCCTTTGTCGGGGCGATCAACGAGAAGCATGGCGCCGTCTTTTCGACGCACCACAAATGCCGCACCATATTTTTGGGGTTTTGCTTTTTTCGCAACACGCACCGGAAAAAGCGTTGCTTCATTGGCTTTATGAGCCTTGCATTGTTTTGTGAGCGGACACTGCGCACAACGCGGTGCCTTTGGAATACAAATCGTAGCACCGAGATCCATAAGCGCTTGCGCAAAATCACCGGGACGATCTTCGGGGATGAGTGCTTCGGTCTTTTCGCGAATGAAGGACTTCGCTTCGGCAACAGGCACGTCAATCGCATAAAGGCGCGCCATCACGCGTTCAACATTGCCATCAATCGCCGCTTCAGGTTTTCCAAACGCAATCGCAGCAATCGCACCTGCCGTATAAACACCAATACCGGGAAGTTTTTTCAAACCCTCAATCGTTTTGGGAAATTGGCCGCGATGCTCCTCAACAACGCGCTGCGCACAAGCATGAAGATTACGCGCGCGTGAATAATAACCAAGCCCCGCCCAAAGCCTGAGGACCTCGTCACGCTCTGCACGTGCGAGGTCATCAATGGTTGGAAAGCGCGCAATAAAGGTTTCGAAATAGGGAATGACGGCTTTGACAACCGTCTGCTGCAACATGATCTCGGAAAGCCACACATGATAAGGCTTGGCGCGTTTGCCGCCTTTGGCCCGCCACGGCAAGTCGCGGGCATTCGTGTCATACCACGCGAGCAGCAACGGGGTTATGCGTGCCCCGTCCTTCCGATTGCTTCTCGTGCCTGCGCGTTTCATAATGCGAACTCAATCTTCATCCTGCCTTTATTTACCCTTTTTCTCACGCAAGTCTTCGCCTTATGAAACGTCCCCGTCCCTTGGCCGAACTCGTCGATGCGACCATCGCGCCGGTTTTGGCCCAGCAAGGCTTTGCGTCATCCGACATTGTCGCGTCATGGCCGGAGCTTGTCGGCGAGCGCCTTGCGGCAAAATGTGAGCCGCTCAAAATCAATTGGCCGCGTAAGACCAGTAGTGCGGTTGAGGCGGAACCCGCAACTTTGGTAATCAAAGTGGAAAGCGCCTTTGCGCTCGATCTTCAACATCTGAGCCCGGTTCTCATTGAACGGGTGAATGCGCGTTATGGCTGGAAGGCCATCGGCAAGGTTCTTCTTAAACAGGGTCCCGTGCGCAAAACTTCTGTGCCCGCCCCTTTACCGCCGCCCGCACCCGAATTTGTCGCAAAAGCACGGACCAAAGTTGGCTCCCTAGCCGATCCAGCGCTTGAGGAGTCGCTCGTGCGTCTTGGCGCGGGAATCCTTGCTCGGAAAGATCACGCCTCCTAAATCGACTTGCCTTTTCAAGGCCACCCCTGTTGATAAACCCGTTTCCTTCCCGTCGATGAAAGACCGAAAGCCCATGACCACCCGCCGCTCCGTCCTTCTCTCCCTTGCCGCCATGGGCGCTTTGGCCCCTGTTCTCAGCGCAGGATCCGCTGCCGCTCAGGCCGCCAAATCCGAGGAGCTCGCGGTCGCGGGCCCGCTCGGCGATGTCTGGCTCGGCAAGGACGACGCGAAGGTCACGATCATCGAATATGCCTCGATGACCTGCCCCCATTGCGCCCGTTTTCACCTGACCACCTTCCCCGCACTCAAGGAAAAATACATCGATACGGGCAAAGTCCGCTTCACTTTGCGGGAATTCCCCTTCGATCCGCTGGCAACCGCCGCCTTTATGCTCACCCGCTGCAATGGGAACGACAAATACTACGCCATGGTCGATCTCCTCTTCGCCCAGCAGAAGACATGGTCCTCGGCCCCAAAGCCGGCCGAGGCTCTGCTTGCGACCGTCCGACAGGCCGGTTTCACACAGGAATCTTTCGAGGCCTGCTTGAAAAACCAGTCCATCTATGACGCCGTCAATTCGGTTCGAGAACGGGGCGATAAAGTATTCGGCGTCGACTCGACTCCGACATTTTTTATCAACGGACAGAAGAGTAGCGGGTCGTTAAGCGTTGAGGAACTTGATAAAATCCTCTCCCCATTGGTTGGGGGCTAAAAACGCACGCACTCCCCTCGGAGCGCGGCGATGAAGCTTACGTCTTTAAAAATCACTGGGTTCAAATCCTTCGTTGATCCCACGGAATTCCTGATCGAGCCCGGTTTGACCGGCGTTGTCGGGCCAAATGGCTGCGGAAAGTCCAATTTGGTCGAGGCTTTGCGCTGGGTGATGGGCGAAAGCTCACATAAAAGCCTGCGCGCCTCGGGCATGGATGATGTCATTTTCAATGGCACGACCGGCCGCCCGGCCCGCAATATGGCCGAAGTGACGCTCGCCATCGACAATAACGACCGCAAAGCCCCCGCAGCCTATAATGACACGGAGCTCCTCGAAGTCACCCGCCGGATCGAGCGCGAAGAAGGCTCGACCTATCGGTTGAATGGCCGCGAAATCCGCGCCCGTGACGTCCAGCTTCTGTTTGCCGACGCCGCCACCGGCGCGCGCTCTCCCGCCATGGTCCGTCAGGGGCAAATTGGCGAAATCATCAATGCTAAGCCAAGCGCCCGCCGCCGCATTCTTGAAGACGCCGCCGGTATCGCCGGTTTGCATGGCCGCCGTCATGAAGCGGAATTGCGGCTGAAGGCTGCTGAAGACAATCTGCAACGCCTCGACGATGTCATGGGCCAGATTGAATCGCAGATCGACGGCTTGAAACGTCAGTCGCGCCAGGCTGAACGCTATAAAACATTGTCAGCAGATATCCGCCGCACCGAAGCCATTCTTGCGTTGCGCGGTTTACGCGATGCACGTCTTCACGTCACCGACTCCGAAGTGAAAGTGGAAGAAGCGCGCGATGCGTTGACACGCACTGGTTTGCGTCAGGCTGAAACGGCAAAAGATCAAGCGGTTGCGGCTGCCAATATGCCGCGTTTGCGCGAAGCGGAAGCGGAAGCCGCCGCCGCTCTTCAACGCCTCGTCTTGGCGCGCGAAACACTTGATGCCGATGAAGCGCGCGCGAAAGCCCGCGCGGATGAATTGACCCGCCGCGCCGAACAAATGCGCCGCGATCTTGAGCGCGAAAAACAACTCGCTGCTGATGCTGTTAAAGCGATTGAAACACTCGACGCGGAACGCGCGGCACTTGAAGCAGAACGCGACTCCACAGCGGATAAACAAGCAAACGCTGAACGCATGAAGCGCGAACGCGAAGAACATCTCGCGCGTGTCGAAGAAGAGTTTTCATCGCTGCAGCGTCTCGTTGCCGAATTGCAGGCGCGCCGTGAATCAATCGCCTCGCGTTTGCGTACCGAGCGCGAACGCGTGCAACGCTTCACCGAACAACATGAGCGCAATGCCGCTGATCTGGCAGCGCTTGATCAAGAAGCGCATAGCGATCTCGAAGGAATCGCGCTGGCGAGCGAAGTGTCTGAAGTTACTGAGGCGCTCTCTGCCGCTGAAGCTGACGCTGAACATCGTCGCGCTGCGCATACAGAAGCCCGCGAAGCCGAAGCCGCATTGCGCGCGCCTCTCTCTGAAGCCGATCGTCTTGTTCAGCGTTTAGAGACTGAAATTCGCACACTCACCAAATTGCTCGCCAATGATAGTGAGGGCCGTTGGCCTGCCCTCATCGATCAGATCACTGTGCGCAAAGGTTATGAGTCTGCGCTCGGCGCGGCGTTTGGCGATGATCTTGATGCGGCGCTTGATCTCGCAGCGCCGGTTCATTGGCTCAATCCGGGTGCAGCTGAATTCGATCCCGCATTGCCCGAGGGCGTAACATCACTTGCGTCACTCGTTGAAGCACCGGCGGAATTGCAACGTCGCTTGAAGCAGATCGGTCTTGTTGAGGCCGATCAAGGCGACAGACTGCGCACGACATTGAAGACGGGGCAAATTCTTGTCTCAATCGATGGCGCCGTATGGCGTTGGGATGGTTATGTGTCGGCAGCGGGCGCGCCAACACCTGCGGCCCGTCGCTTGGCAGAACGCAATCGCTTGGGCGATCTCGAAGCTGAAGCAGATGATGCGCGTCGTGACCTCGCGCGTCTCAAAGCCGACATGGATGAAGCCTCATCGCATGTGCGCGGCGCAGCAGAAGCCGAAAATGCAAGCGTCATTGCCTTGCGCGATATACGTCGTAAGCTTGAGACGTTGCGTGATCGGCTAGCAATTGTTGAAAAGCGCGATCGCGATCGTATGGCGCGTCGTTCGGCGCTCGTTGAAGCATCAGAGCGTCTTTCGACATCGCTTGTTGAAGCGCAAGCCGCTTTGAATGACGCTGAACAGCAAGAGCGTGATTTGCCCGACATGGCCGAGAAAGAAGCGGCCTTGATGCATACGCGTGCAAGCGTTCAGTCATTGCGTGTCGCCTTGGCCGATGCAACGGCCGCGTTCCAAAGCCTGCAACGGGAAGCGGAAGCACGTGAGCGCCGCCTTTCCGCGATTGCCTCTGAGAAGCAAGGCTGGACGGATCGGTCGCAACACACGATTGCGCATACAACCGAGATTGAAGCTCGTCTTGCAGAGGTCATCGCTGAATCCGATGAGCTGTCCGGCGCGCCCGCGATTTTCAATGAACGTCGTTTGGCGCTTGCGGGCGAAGTTGAGAGCGCAGAACAAACACGTAAATCACGCGCTGATGAACTCGCTGAAGCTGAAACCGCTTTGGCAGAAGCTGATCGTCACGCACGCGAAGCGTTAGCCGTCTTCACCGCTGCTCGCGAAGAACAAGTGCGCAGCGAAATGCGTCTCGAAGCGGCGCAGCAATCCTTAGCCACGCAGATGGCTTCGATTGAAGAGCGCTTTGAAGAGCCAGAAGCGGCGCTGATCGAACGCATCGGTGTGGAAGCTCTTGACCAAGTCGATGATCCTGCTGAGCTCGCTACAAAGCTCGAGCAATGGAAGAGCGAGCGCGATCGTCTGGGTGCCGTGAATCTGCGCGCCGATGACGAATTGCGTGAAATCGACGAACGCCGCACGGCGATGGAAACCGAAAAGGAAGACCTCGTCGAGGCGATCCGTCGATTGCGTTCGGCGATTGGCACTTTGAACAAAGAAGGCCGCGAGCGTCTGCTCACAGCCTTCGATATTGTGCAGGGTCATTTCGAAAAGCTCTTTACCTCGCTCTTTGGCGGCGGCACGGCGAAGCTCCAGCTCATCGAATCCGATGATCCACTGGAAGCCGGTCTCGAAATTCTCGCCCATCCGCCCGGCAAGAAGCCGTCGACCCTGTCGCTCCTTTCAGGCGGCGAACAGGCGCTGACCGCCATTGCCCTCATCTTCGCGGTGTTCTTGACCAATCCGTCGCCGATCTGCGTGCTCGACGAAGTCGATGCGCCGCTCGATGACGCGAATGTTGAGCGTTATTGCGACCTTCTCAACGATATGGCGCGTTCGACCGAAACCCGTTTCGTCGTCATTACCCATAATCCGATCACGATGGCGCGGATGGATCGCCTGTTCGGGGTCACCATGGCCGAGCGCGGCGTCAGCCAGCTCGTCTCGGTCGATCTCGGCACGGCGGAATCATATCTGAAAGCCTCGTGACGCGGTGCAAAAGAAAGCCGGTTGAGACGAAAGGCGGAGCCTTGAAAAAGGGCTAAAAAATCTATGTTTTTCAAGGCATTAGGGAAAGTCCCCGTTGCCTTGACAGGCCTAGGGTAAAAAACTATGGTGCGCGCGCTCGAAAGGGTGGGCTAGACCTCGGCTCAGTTGATGGTCGCCGGCGGGTTTTTCTTTAAGAAAATCAAGCCGATAGACGCGGTACGTGTTCACGGAACAGGGGCCGATGAAAGAGGTGGATCACGAAGACGGTGGAGACCGCGCTCTTCAAGAGCGGCTCGCAAAGCTCGCGGGCGCGATTGAGAAGAAGCAGGCGGACTCTTCGGAAAGTGATCGCAGACAGGCGGAAGCCGCAGCTGTGGGTGGCGAAACCGGTAAGGCGATGGCCCTTGGGTTTCGGATGCTGGCAGAGCTGATTGCGGGAGTCGCTGTGGGCGCGATCATTGGATGGCAAATCGACCGATGGTCGGGCTTGTCACCTGTTTTTCTGATCATCTTCCTGATGCTCGGCGTCGCCGCCGGCTTCTGGAATATGGTGAAACTCGGTAGTGGCAAAACGCCCAACCGATCTATGGATGCGGACCGCAAGGGCCGCAACGACTGAGGAGCGAGAGCGTGGCGGCTGAAGGCGGAATTGATCCCATTCATCAATTTGTGATTGCGCCCCTGTTTCACATCGGGCCGCTCCCTGTCACGAATTCAGCTGTGTTCATGATCGCTGTTCTTGCAGCCGCGACATTCATCATGATCGTCGGCACATCGTCACGTGCGCTCGTTCCGGGCCGCCTGCAATCGCTTGGCGAAGTTGCCTATGAATTTGTTGCCAACACCGTTCGGGGCTCGGCGGGCCAAGATGGTATGCGTTTCTTCCCGATGGTCTTCTCGCTGTTCATGTTCGTGCTCTTGTCGAACCTGATCGGCATCATTCCTTACACATTCACAGTCACGAGCCACATCATCGTGACCTTCGCGCTCGCCGCGCTCGTTATTCTCACCGTCATTCTTTACGGCTTTTATCGCAACGGCATGCACTTCTTGCATCTCTTCGTGCCGTCAGGCGTATCGCCGGTATTGCTGCCGTTGCTCGTTTTGATCGAAGTGATCTCGTTCATTTCGCGTCCGATCAGCCTCTCTGTTCGTTTGTTCGCGAATATGCTTGCGGGTCACATCACGCTGAAAGTGTTCGGCGGCTTCGTTACCATGTTGCTCGCTTCGGGTACTTGGGCCGTGATCCTCGCACCGCTTCCTTTTGCGATGACAGTGGCTTTGACCGCGCTCGAACTTCTCGTCGCGTTCTTGCAAGCCTATGTCTTCGCTATTCTCACTTGCGTCTACCTCAATGACGCGATCCATCCCGGACACTAACCAAAAGTCTGGTTCACCTTTTCAACCGATCCACTCATCAAATAGGAGCACAACATGGATCCCGTCTCTGCAAAATATATCGGTGCTGGTCTCGCTGCGATCGGCATGGGCATCGCCGCCATTGGCGTCGGCGTCATTTTCGGCAACTTCCTCTCGGGCGCTCTGCGTAACCCGTCGGCATCGGACAGCCAGTTCGGCCGCGCCTTCATCGGTGCCGCTCTCGCCGAAGGTCTTGGCATTTTCGCGTTCCTCGTCGCGATTCTCTTGCTCTTCGTGATCAAGTAAGATCGCGTTTCGATTTTCGGGCCCTAGGGTTCGATTATTCTTGACGGACTACCCCGCCGGTTTCGGCGGGGCCTTGTTTCATCAGGGCGCGAAAGCTCCCGTCTCCCGCGCGAGAAAGTGCGATGGCAACGACTCCAGAGACCACGACCGAAGTCGGTCATGATGGCGGACACAGCACCGTGTTTCCGCCTTTTGATCCGTCAACATTCGGACCGCAGCTCCTGTGGCTCGCGATCATTTTCGGGCTTCTTTATCTGCTCATGTCGCGGATCGGCTTGCCGCGCGTTGAAGGTATCCTCGAAGCCCGGCGCGCAGCGCATGAGGGCGATCTGAATGAAGCCGCGCGTCTTCGCGAAGAAACGGAAGCGGCTATCGCCTCTTTCGAAAAGGCTCTCGCGGATGCCCATGCTCACGCAGAAGATATCGGCAAACAGACGCGCGATCGTTTGAACGCCGAGATCATCAATAAGCGTGCGGCCTTCGACGCTGAACTCACCGCGAACCTTGATGCGGAAGAACACACCATTGCCGAGAACAAGGCAAAGGCGATGTCAAATGTCAGCGAGATTGCTTCGGAAGCTACGATGGCCATTGTTCGCCAATTGTCGGGTATCACCCCTGGCGCGGGTGAAGCCACTGCGGTCGTCGGCCGCGTGTTGAATAACTAACGGAAGGGCGCCGCTATGATGGATGCTGCATTTTGGGTTGCCGCTGCTTTCGTCGTTTTCATCGGCGTGCTTTGGTATCTTGGCGCGTTTAAAACACTGATCGCCGGTCTCGATAATCGCGCTGAAGACATCCGCAAAGAACTCGAAGAGGCAAAAGCCCTGCGTGAAGAAGCGCAGCGTGTGTTCCAAGAATACAAAAAGAAATTCTCTGCGGCCGAACATGAGGCTGACGAAATCATCGCTCGTGCAAAAGCTGAAGCCGCGCGCTACACATCAGAAGTTGATGCTGAATTCCAGAGCTTCATGAAGCGTCGTCGTGAAATGGCTGAGAAGCGTATTGCGCAAGCTGAAGCGAATGCGATGGCCGAAGTACGCGCCGCCGCTGCAGACGCGGCGATCAAAGCCTCTGAAATCATTCTGCGTCAAACCGTTGTGGGCGCCACCGCCGACAAGCTTCTCGAGCAAGATCTCACCGAAGTGCGTCGCGAATTCCGCTAAGACGAAAACTCGGTATGATAAAAATCAACCGCGCCGTTTGGCGCGGTTTTTTTATGCCTTTGGCATCGACAAAAGCTGATCGCGCAGGGCTTTAAGATCACGCCAAGCAAAAAGCTTTTGTGCTGGATGGCGAAGAAGATGACCCGGCCCGAATGTTACGAGCATGGGAATGGATTTATTATCGATCGGCAAATCGATCCATTGACCGCGCAATTTCAAAATTGTTTCTGAACGATCAGCAAGCATTTGTGCGCCGCTCGGTCCAAAGGACAGAATGAGTTTTGGTTGGAGCAATTGCAACTGACGCCTCAAGAACGGCGCAAGCGTCGCAAGCTCCTGCGATGTTGGTGCGCGATTGCCCGGCGGACGCCAAGGCACCGACATCGTCAAAGCGACATTGTCCCGCGACAGGCCGATGGAACCGAGCATCAGATCAAGCAGCACACCGGCGCGGCCGGAAAAGATCTCACCCGAACGTTCATCATCAGCTTCAGGGAGATCACCAAGAATGATAATCCCGCCGGGGACCGCATTATCAGCCATCAACAGGCTACGCGCGGTGCGCTTGAGTGCAATGCCTTCAAAGCCTTCGAGGAAGGCGCGTAGTTCGACCAAATTAGATGCCGCTTTCGCTTGTTGATGGGCCCTCTCGACCCATTCATCACTTGAGCCACCGGCGAGGATCGGCGTTACCGCGGCACGCGACGCCGCGACCGGCTTTGGCGTTAGACGAGGACTGGACTTCGGTTCCGGGTTCGCGGTTACCGTGTCGATCACAGGCTTTTCGTTGAACCGATCATGCGGCATTTCGTCCAAGAGCGCATCAACGCCACTCGCCAAATGCCAGCGGATCAGGGTCTCCCGTGGATCCACCTCATGATCTAACTCTTTTGCCATTTTATCAGTCTAAACTCCGGCTCAATGGTTTGCCAGCCTTCTCCGAGAAATGCTATGCGCAAAGGGAGACGGAATAGTGCGGCCAGTTAAAAAGCCAGCCGCACGGATGCGGGGCAATACGCGTTCGAGAACAAAAGTCCTGAGGGGAACAAAGATGGATTTGGCCGAAGCACAGGCGCTTCCGCGCGAGGGTATGGAATTCGATGTTGTGATCGTAGGTGCCGGTCCGGCAGGACTGGCTGCGGCGATCCGCTTGAAACAGAAAGATCCAGATCTCGCGGTTGTTGTCGTCGAAAAAGGATCTGAAGTCGGCGCGCATATTCTCTCGGGCGCGGTGATCGATCCCATCGGGCTTGATCGGCTTCTTCCTGACTGGCGCGACGATAAAGACGCGCCGATTAAAACCGCCGTCACCGACGATCATTTCCTCGTGCTTGGTCCCGCAGGTGGGATTCGTCTTCCTAATTTTTTGATGCCGCCTTTGATGTCTAACCACGGCAATTTCATTGTGTCGCTCGGCAATGTGTGCCGCTGGCTGGCGACGAAAGCTGAGGCGTTGGGCGTTGAAATTTATCCGGGCTTTACGGCAGCCGAAGTTCTCTATGGTGAGAAGGGCGAAGTGGTCGGTGTTGCGACCGGCGATATGGGCATCGCCAAAGACAACACGGTGAAAGACGGCTTCACGCGCGGCATGGAGCTCAAAGCGAAATATACGCTCTTTGCCGAAGGCGCGCGCGGCCATCTTACCAAAACACTCATCAAGAATTTCCGTCTCGATGAAGGACGCGAGCCGCCAAAATTCGGCATTGGCATTAAAGAACTTTGGCAGGTCGCACCAGAAAACCACAAGCTTGGTCTTGTGCAACATTCATTCGGTTGGCCGCTTGATGGGCGGACTGGTGGCGGGTCTTTCCTTTATCATCTTGAAGACAATCTCGTGGCCGTCGGCTTCGTTGTGCATCTGAATTATCGCAATCCGACGCTCTCGCCTTTCGATGAGTTCCAACGATTCAAAACGCACCCAATGATCCGCTCGACGTTCGAAGGTGGCAAGCGTTTGTCTTACGGCGCGCGCGCTATTACCGAAGGCGGATGGCAATCCGTGCCGAAGCTGTCATTCCCGGGCGGCGCGCTCATCGGCTGCGCGGCGGGCCTTGTGAATGTGCCCCGCATCAAGGGATCTCATAACGCTGTTCTCTCCGGCATTCAGGCTGCTGATCAGATTGTCACCGCGCTCAAAGAAGGGCGAATGAATGACGAGTTGCGTGATTATGAAGCCGGCTGGCGCTTCTCCGCAATTGGTCGTGATCTGCGCAAAGTGCGTAACGTCAAACCACTCTGGTCAAAATTCGGCACATGGGTCGGCATTGGTCTCGGTGGTCTCGATATGTGGACGAATGATCTCTTCGGCTTTTCGATTTTCGGCACATTGCGCCACGGCAAGCCCGACCATGCGACGCTTGAACCGCTTTCTGCGGTAAAGCCCATCGTCTATCCGAAGCCCGATGGCGTTGTGTCTTTCGACAAATTGTCGTCGGTCTTCTTGGCCTCAACCAATCACGAAGAAGATCAGCCCGCGCATTTGCGCTTGACTGATGCGTCAATTCCAACGGCAAAGAATTTGCCGATGTATGGCGAACCGGCGCGTCTTTATTGCCCGGCAGGCGTCTATGAAGTCGTCTATGGTCAGGAAAGCACGAAGAGCGAGCCGCGTTTTGTGATCAACGCGCAAAACTGCGTCCATTGCAAAACCTGCGACATTAAGGACCCATCACAGAATATCACTTGGGTGACGCCAGAAGGCGGCGGCGGTCCGAACTATCCGAATATGTGATCGCTTGTGCGCCTAAAGGGTCTTTCCGAATCCGGGGACAGTTTGTATCGATTGATGATGAATTACTCCCCCTTTTCGACATTGTCAGGCCACCGGCTCTTTGCGGGAATGACCGCGTTTGCTGCACGCATTTTTGTTGTGAGCAGCCTCATCAGCGCATGCGTGATCGTGCCGCAAAGTGCGCGTGCGGATACAGACTTCGCGGCTTCGCTGTCTGGTAACTATCTCGCGGCCCTCGTCGCGGGGCTTTCGAATGACCCGTCGTCGGCATCGCGCTTCTATTCTGAGTCAATCAAATTTGATCCACGCAGCGCCGACCTTGCAGAGCGCGCTTTTGTAACGCTCCTTGCCGAAGGCAAGATGACCGAGGCGTTGCCCCTGGCAGACACAGTCGCCAAACGTAATTCAGGCAGTGGGATTGCACGCCTTGCTCAAGGTGTGCGCGCGATCAAAGACAAAAACTATCAAAACGCGCGCAGCATTGTTCGGCGCGGTGATCGCGCCCAATCAAGCGACATCACCGCTGATCTCATGATCGCGTGGAGTTGGCTTGGTAGCGGTAATGTTAAACGCGCTTTTGAGACGGTTGATCGTATACCGGATGAACCTGGTGGCCGCGCATTTAAACTCTTGCATCGCGGCCTCATTGCGAAAGTAGGCGGCAAACCTGATGAAGCCCGCAAAGCCTTGAAAGCAGCCTATGAAGGCGATCCACAATCGCTAAGGACTGCGGATATCTATGCGCAATTTCTGATTACGCAACGCGAGACTGATGAAGCACTGGCGATATATCGCCGGATGAAATTGCTTTACCCGCGTCATCCGATTCTGCGGGCTGCTATTGCCCAACTTGAAGCGGGCAAACAGCCAGATGACGAGATTCGTGATGAAGGCGATGGTATCGCCGAGGTTCTCTACGGATTAGGCAGTGCCGTGACGCGTGATGGCGATGAATTGGCATCGCTGATTTATTTGCGCCTCGCGCAATATTTGTCGCCCAATCATAATCTCGCAGCGATTGCGATTGCCGATACTTATGAACGCTTAAAACAACCGCAATCGGCTAATGGAGCCTATGCACTTGTTGAAGCAACCTCACCTCTGCGTCTAACCGCCGATGTTCAACGCGCACTCAATCTCGAGCAACTCGGTGAAAAGGATGAAGCCGTTACTCTTTTAAAAGCCGCTGCTGCGAAAGCGAAAGACGAGATCGAACCTTTAATTGCGCTCGGCAATATTTATCGCGCGCGTAAAGCCTTTGCCGAAGCCGCAGAAACCTATTCAGCCGCTATTTCCGGATTGGGACAACCAACCCCTGGCCATTGGAGCCTCTTCTATTCGCGCGGTATTGCCTTTGAACGTTTGAAGCGTTGGCCAGAAGCGGAAGCGGATTTCAGAAAGGCACTTGAGCTTTCACCCGATCAACCTTTGGTGCTGAATTATCTTGGTTATTCATGGGTTGAACAAAACACCAATCTTGATGAAGCGTTCAAAATGCTTCGTCGTGCTGTCGATCAGCAGCCAACCGATGGCTATATCGTTGATAGTCTGGGGTGGGCCTATTTCCGTTTAGGACAATATGACAAAGCCTTGCAATTGATGGAAAAGGCGGTTGATCTCAAAGCCGCTGATCCGACCATCAATGATCATCTCGGTGATGTCTATTGGCGTTTGGGTCGTGAGCTTGAAGCGCGTTTTCAATGGAATCATGCGCGTGATCTCAATCCTGAACCCGAAGATCTGCCAAAGATTCTGGAAAAGATTGAGAAGGGATTACCGCCGCTCACCACGGGCTCTGGTGGTTAAGATCCAATGGCATGGGTTGGCAAAGCGCGCGCCCGCGCAAAGATCAATCTGACCCTTCACATTCTCGGCCGTCGCGGCGATGGCTATCATGACCTCGAAAGTCTTGTGACCTTCGCAGCACTTGGTGATGAAATAGCCCTTATAGAAGGCCCTGCTCTTTCGCTTTCAATTTCAGGGCCGCATGCCGCGGCTCTTAAGGTCGATGTCGATAATCATATTTTGAAAGCGACGCGTGAGTTGCAATCACGAGTCAAAGATCTCCGTATCGGCAAGTTTCACCTCATTAAAACATTGCCACTCGCTTCCGGCATGGGCGGCGGTTCTGCTGATGCCGCTGCCGCATTGCGGTTGCTCGCGAAACTCAACCATCTTTCACTTGATGATCCCCGTGTGATGGATGCCGCCAAAGCGACCGGCGCAGATGTGCCTGTCTGTGTTGAAAGTAGGCCCCGCATCATGCGCGGTATTGGCGAGAGACTTGATGCGCCTCTTAATCTGCCGCGTCTTTTTGCAGTGCTGGTGAACCCGCACAAGACGAGTGCCACACCCGAGGTCTTTGCAAAAATCGGTTTGGCGCGTGGTGAACCATCGCGCTTGCCAACCCATCCCGTCTTCACGGCGGCGATGACAGAAGAGGCGCTGCTTTCAGCCATCGCTGAAGGCCGTAATGACATGGAGGAGGCCGCCATCGCGCTGCAACCCGCAATCGACGAGGTACGCCGCACTCTTGCCACCCTTCCCGCTTGTCGCCTTGTGCGCATGTCGGGCTCGGGCGCGACTGTCTTTGGCCTTTTCCCCTCGTGCCGCGCTGCCGCCCACGCCGCAAAATATTTGAAAGCGGCGCATCCGGAGTGGTGGATCAAATCGACTTTGTTTGGATGATCCTTACGCCTTTAGGGAAAGCCCGGCCTTGACCAGGAAAAGCGCGGACCATACGGTGCCCGCGAATTTCCCACCTCGCTTTTCATGCGCCCTTGCACTCTGTTTGAAACGCCATGACCAACGCTTTGAATCCAAAAACGTCCTTTCAGGCTCTGATTTTGACGCTCAATCGTTTTTGGGCTGAACAAGGCTGCGTGATTTTGCAGCCTTATGACATGGAAGTGGGCGCGGGCACATTTCATCCCGCAACAACGTTGCGGGCTTTGGGACCAAAGCCCTGGCGCGCGGCCTATGTACAACCTTCTCGTCGCCCAAAAGACGGACGCTATGGCGAGAACCCGAACCGTCTTCAGCATTACTACCAATATCAAGTGATCATGAAGCCATCGCCTGCCAATTTGCAGGATCTCTATCTTCGCTCGCTTTACGCGATTGGCATCGATCCTGAATTGCATGACATTCGTTTTGTTGAAGATGATTGGGAAAGCCCAACACTCGGTGCGTGGGGCCTTGGCTGGGAGTGTTGGTGCGATGGCATGGAAGTCAGCCAATTCACCTATTTCCAGCAAGTCGCCGGCGTTGAATGTTCACCGGTTGCCGGCGAGCTGACTTATGGTCTTGAACGTCTCGCGATGTATGTGCAGGGCGTCGAGAATGTTTATGATTTGAATTTCAATGGCCTCGATGGCGATGACCGCATTTCTTATGGCGATGTGTTCTTGCAAGCCGAGCAAGAATATTCACGGCATAATTTTGAAGCCGCGAATACAGAAATGCTCGCACAGCATTTCAAAGATGCGGAAGCCGAATGCAAAGCGCTGCTCGATTTTGGCGCGAAGGGTGAACGCCATTTGATGGCTCTTCCCGCTTATGATCAATGCATCAAAGCGAGCCATCTTTTTAATCTTCTCGATGCGCGCGGTGTGATCTCGGTTACCGAACGACAGAGCTATATTTTCCGCGTGCGTGAATTGGCCAAAGCCTGCGGCGAAGCCTGGTTGAAAACAGAAGGCGGCGGCGCCTGACAAGCCGCATATAATGACAGTCAAATTATCATTTTCAAAAAGGGAAACAAACTCATGACCGCTCCCCACATTGCTGCCAAAGCGCCGATGCCTGTCGATGTAAAAGCCGGAGAAACCTATTTCTGGTGCTCCTGCGGCCAATCGAAAAATCAACCCTTCTGCGATGGTTCGCATAAGGGCACGTCTTTCACCCCAATGAAGTGGACGGCAGAAGAAGACAAGAAAGCATTTTTCTGCGCGTGCAAACATTCAAAGAATTCACCGCTCTGCGATGGTTCGCATAAAGCGCTTTGAGTGAACTCATCATCTTAATTTAAAACCTACGCGAGACCTGACGCGATGCCTGATTTGCTGCTTGAACTCTTCTCGGAAGAAATTCCCGCCCGTATGCAACGGCGCGCGGCCGAGGATTTGAAAACGGCAGTCACCAACGCATTGGTTGAACGCGGGTGCGCTTATGAAGCGGCGTTAGCGTTCGCGACGCCGCGTCGTCTTGCGTTGCATATTGTCGGCCTCCCTGCGCGCCAGCCTGATCTCAAGGAAGAAAAAAAAGGCCCGCGCGTGGGGGCGCCTCAACAAGCGATTGACGGATTCTTGAAAGGCGCAGGATTGAATGATCTCTCGAAAGCGACCATTCAATCCGATCCGAAAAAAGGTGATTTTTATATCGCGATTGTCGAGCGTAAAGGCAGCGCGACACAAGACGTGATCGCTGAGATCATGCCTGACATCATCAAGACCTTCCCTTGGCCAAAAAGCATGCGCTGGGGCAAATCATCCGCGCATGCCAATGCGCTGCGTTGGGTGCGTCCGCTGCATTCGATCATCTGCACCTTTGGCAGTGAAACGGAAACACCGGACGTCGTGCACTTCGAAATCGATGGCATTAAAGCGGGTGACATTACCTACGGTCATCGCTTTTTGGCGCCCGGCCCGATCCATGTACGGCGCTTCGATGACTATGTGTCGAAGCTCGAAGCGGCCAAGGTTGTTCTCTCAACCGATCGACGCAAAGACATCATCTTGCATGACGCCAAAAGCCTCGCTTTTGCGCAAGGGCTCGAACTTGTTGAAGATGAGGCCTTGCTTGAAGAAGTCGCAGGCCTTGTGGAATGGCCAACCGTTCTTATGGGCTCCTTTGAAGAGCGGTTCCTGGATATTCCACCGGAAGTGATCCGCGCGACAATCCGCGCCAATCAAAAATGTTTTGTACTCAGGAAATCAGGCTCCAACGCGCTCGCGAATAAATTTCTCCTCACCTCCAATATGATTGCGAAAGATGATGGCGCAACCATCATAAGCGGCAATGAAAAAGTTGTGCGCGCAAGACTTTCGGATGCGAAATTTTTCTGGGAGACCGATCTCAAGGTGAAACTTGAAGATCGTCTTGAAAAATTAAAATCAATCACCTTCCATGCCAAACTTGGAACGCAGCATCAACGCGTTGAGCGTCTTGTGGCACTCGCCAAAGAACTCGCGCCACTCGTCAAAGCAGACGTGAACAAGGCCGAACGCGCCGCGCGGCTCTGCAAAGCGGATCTTGTGTCCGAGATGGTCGGCGAGTTTCCAGAAGTACAAGGCTTGATGGGCCGCTATTACGCAACGCGTCAAGGCGAAGACGCGAGCGTGGCGATTGCATTGGAAGATCACTACAAGCCGCAAGGCCCAAGTGATCGCATCCCGACCGATCCCGTCGCCATTGCTGTCGCCCTCGCTGACAAGATCGATACGCTTGTGGGCTTCTGGGCGATTGATGAAAAGCCGACAGGATCGAAAGATCCTTACGCGCTTCGTCGTGCCGCTTTGGGCGTGATCCGTATCATTCTCGAAAATAATATCGGCTTGCCGCTCGCGCAGCATCATATCAATGCTGATCTCCTCGCCTTCTTCCACGACCGCCTCAAAGTCTATCTCCGCGATCAAGGTCAGAGGCATGATCTCATTGATGCCGTGCTTGGTATTGATGCGGGCAATGATGACTTGCTGCTCGTCGTTAAACGCGTGGAAGCGCTTGATGCTTTGCTTGCGACGGATGATGGTAAAAATCTTCTCGCCGGCTTCCGCCGCGCGGCGAATATTCTTAAGGCTGAAGAGAAGAAAGACGGTGTGACTTATTCAGGCACCATCGATGCCGCACTTTTGAAAGAGCCGCAGGAAAAAGCACTCGGTGACATTCTTGGCGTCGCTGCACGCCATGCGGCGGACCATGTAAAGAAACAGGACTTCTCCGGCGCGATGCGTGAACTCGCGCAATTGCGTCCAGCCGTCGATGCGTTTTTCGAAGCGATCCTCGTGAATGCGGACGATGCGGCCACGCGCAAAAACCGCCTCGCTCTGCTCGCTGCTTTCCGGGAAGCCACGCGCACCGTTGCGGATTTCTCGGCCATCGCGGGATAAGATACCTTCAAGCGGCCTGCAGTAGCGCGACCTCAGCTTTCTGATCTTCGCATCACTTCTGACTCGTCAACCGTGCTCGCAAAGAGTATAATGCTTTTGCTCAGATTGAGCATTTATCCGGTCTTTGGGCCGGTTTCTTTGGTCCTAAATTATGCTCGTTTTGAGCATAAAGGGAGAGCCTGATGAGCCTCGCCTCCGCATCTGCCGCGTCGAATTTGACCGTGTCACCCGGCGCCTGCCCGGTTCCGGGTCTCGCTTTGCGTGAGCGCCCGACGCTTGAATGGACGCCCGCGATTGAGCGCGAAACAGCCGAAATTTACACACGCGTGCAGCATGTCATCCCGCCCGTCGAGTGGCCCTTCCATGCACCTTATATCTCGGCCATTAACCGGCTGAAGAAAGAACGCAACGCGGTCATTCTCGCGCATAATTATCAGACGCCGGAAATCTTTCATGGCGTCGCCGATATTGTTGGCGACTCGTTACAGCTCGCCAAAAAGGCCACCGAGGTTGACGCCGATATCATCGTGCAATGCGGCGTGCATTTCATGGCGGAAACATCAAAGCTTCTTAATCCTGAGAAGATGGTTTTAATCCCTGATTCAAA
>RFXE01000050.1 GCA_009921785.1 Alphaproteobacteria bacterium | reverse complement strand
ATGACCCCGTTGCGACCGAATGCAATGAGTAAAAGATAGCCGGTGACCACTGGCGGCATCACGAGCGGTAGATGCACGAGCCCATTGAGTATCGCGTGGCCCGGAAACTTGAAGCGCGCGAGCACAAAGGCAATCGCAATGCCGGGCGGCAGCGTCCACAGCGTCGCCACCAGAGCCACTTTGAGGCTCAGATACAGCGCGTCAATTTCGGAAGGCGATAAATAGGCGGACACGGTAACCGGCGAAACCAAGTTGAAGACCAAACCGGACTTGCCGATCCTGATCGATGAGAATGGATGCTCCCGCCGGAGCCGATGAAGGGCTATGTCCCACCGGACAACGCTACAAAAGACGAGACAGAAAGGCGCCCGGCCTGTCAAGCCGGACGCTGATTTTGTCGCCGTAATGCTTTGCCTGCTTACGCGGCGAAGTAGCGCTGGCTGCTTGCAGCTTCCAGCACGGAGCCATTAAGGCCACAGGCCTTTTGAATATTGGCTAGTGACTGCTCGCTGACTTCGAAAAGTCCAACCGAAGTCATGCAGACCCCGATCTTTTGCGGCTTACTGACAAGCAGGGGAGGCGTGCCAGCGGCCCTGAGAATACGAATGAAGCGCGCATCAAATACGCCCATAACTTCTGTTAAGCCTGCCAGAAGGCCAACTTCAATAACGGCGGCCATAAGTTCGCCGGTTGCCTCGCTCACGAAATGCCCTTCCATAGGTGTTTCGATTGAAGGGTCGACCGCGAAACGTGAACACTCCCAGATTGTTGCGCTTTCGATGATTTCGCTTTTGGGCAACAGCATCGGGAAGACATCGCGCAACATATTAGGCCCGGTCGTTGGTAAGAGCCGAACTGTACCACGAACATGTGTTCCCGTCGGGTCAACAGCGATCAGGTATAAAGGGTTGATGTCGTCGAATTGGTCGATCTCGAAACCATTTTTAACCGTGACGTCCCAACCGAGCCGCTCTTGAAAGATCTTGGCCCGCAAGCGGTACATAGAGGAAATTAATCGCGGATAGCGCTCTTTTTCAGAGCCGTTGATTAGAATGATCATGAGTGTCTACTCCCAAAAAAATGGCGTGGGAGTTAGATCATGAGAAATATATTCCGCTACGTCATCTGTTAGGTATAACAGCTTACAATAATGGCCGAATCATTTTACTTTGGTGGGTTAATCAAATTAAAATAGACTGCTTTGCCAACAGCGTGAGCGATGTTTACAGCATTTAATTTTGTCAGGATATTGGACGTATGATAACGAATGCCACGCTTTGAAATGCCTAAGATCATTCCCGTTTCATCGCTTGTCTTACCGCACGCCGCCCAATATAAAACCTGCAGCTCCCGCTCCGTTAATTCGAATTCAGGTGCAGTTACTTTGTGCGCTCGAAGCATTGATTGGTGAAAAAATACAGCAAGGACCTGGAAGTCGCGCATGTAGAGCCGTTTGTATTCTTGCCAATCATGTTCAGATTCATCGAATGTTAGGCTGAAGATTGAAAACTCTCCATTTCGGCCACGCACCGGAATCGATAGGCCGTGATTGCCAACGCCTGCGTCATAGGCTTCCGAAAAGAATGCTTTTACATTCTGATCTCGCCGATCAAATTGCGACCAATCGACTGGCAAGATTGAGGTGGGAACTGTTTTAACAACGGGATCAACATCTAAATAGTTTTTTCGACGATAATGATCAATCCATTCTGGCTTGTAGGTCCAAACAGAAACAGGTTCGATTAGTGTTAGGGTGCCTAAGTTAAACCCGGCAAAGGATATGTTTCTAACGCCATATTTTTCTTTTGATTCTTTCACGAGACTATGAAGCTCGTCATTTTCGCGAACTTTATCGACACGCTCAATTAAATCAGAAAGTTTATCCTCTGCCTTGTCGGAATTTAAACGTTTAATATTCATCGTCCCTGTCTCCTACGATCTCTGCCCTTCTTTCAAAGAAGAAGCCGCCGTTAAGGATGATCTGTTTTAGCGCGAATAATTTTTTCCTTTGGAAATGGCTATTCAATTATTCTTTTTCGTTATTAGAGGGCGAATACTTACAGCGAAGGCTGTTAGTCCGTTCAATTCGTGAAACTGTAACATAAGACAGTATCTCATCATCTTAAAACTGTTAAGTGTCACTGACGAAAAGGCGAGGTGTTAAAAATGACAACTATAAGTTGCGATTCTCAATATGATTTTTTCGAAACTCAAAGACTATCATATATCTTAGGCTGCATTTACGTGTGTGCGAGCGAACTTGACGCAATGGGTGGCTACGAGCTTTCCGATCCTTTAAAAGTTGTGATCAAAAATTTATCAGCAATAGTCCGCACGTTAGAACAACGGGGTCTCCACAATGACCCTAACCGGAAACTGAACTGACGAAGCCTTGCTCTAAATCTTTACCAAGAGATTTAAATTAACTCTTTTTACATTAGCTAAATGCGATACGCTCCGTAAATCGGCAATATCGGCAAATAGAACCATAACAAAATTAAGATAGACTTTATTATCAAATCTCGTAGCCAAATTCCGCCGCCGAATTTTCAAGCCAATGCAACAAATCGCGGCCCATGCTACGGAATACCGCGATACGAAAGGTTGGCGCATCGCTAGTTTGCCACAACGTGATCCAGAACTGCACCGCAAATGAAACCGCCGCATCGCCGGTTTGGAACACGACGGGATCAAGATCCACCATCACGCCCTTGGCGAGAGCAAGGCGGGCTTTTTCGCCAGAGATTTCGACCACTGCGCGCGCGTCCGATTGATCAACGACTGCAGCAAGAGTGCCGGCCGCCTTTTCAAGCCGCGCTACAAGATCGCGCTCAGCTTCACCTTCTCCGGTTACGAGCCATTTGCCGGGGCCAACGCTGACAAAGGTGACACCGTCTTTTGATGCTATTTTATTCGCTTCAGGCAGCGTAATGCCGAAGCTTGTCACGATCGCAGCTGCGAGCGCATTCTTCTGGCCCTTGAACGCGGTCACTTCGGCAAGCGCGCAGTTGGATACTTCGCGCAGTATGACGCCGGACTTGTTTACAGCACCATGGTGCCCAGCGTGAAGAAACGGTGCGAGAGCGGAGCGGGGAATGAGATTAGCCACGGAGACGCGCTCCTTCAGGATCAAAGAAAACAGGATCACAAATTTCGACTTCGAATTCCGTGCCGCGCACAAAATCAACTGCGCGAATGGTGTCACCAATCCGCTCGCGACCACGCTTAACAAGGCCAAGTCCGATCCAGCTTTTCAGCATCGGCGAATAGGCAACCGACATCATATGACCGAGATCATTTGCGAGTGAGGGCTTCGCGCCTTTATCAAGAAAATGCGCGCCACCTGTGATTTTGGCGTTCGGATTTTTCGGCTTCAAACCGACAAAGATCGGACGATCAGGTTCAATCATCGCGGGACGCTCGGACATATGTTTGCCGATACAATCCTTCTTCTGTGACACCATTTTGATGAGGCCCAAGTCACGCGGCGTTGTCTGGCCGTTCAATTCTCCACCCGCGACATGGCCTTTTTCGATGCGCATGGTCGAGAGCGCTTCAAGGCCGTAAGGCGTGATGCCAAACTCTTCACCCGCTTTCATGATGGCGCGGATGAGCGCATCGCCATAACGGTTCGGCACGCCGATTTCATAGGCCATCTCGCCCGAGAAGGAGATGCGGAAGAGCCGCGCCGGAATGCCGTTGCAAATTGTGATCGCGCCGCACGCCATATAGGGGAAGGCGTCGTTTGAAATATTATGCTGCGCATCAACGAGCTTTTTCAGAACATCGCGCGCGTGCGGACCAGCAATTGAGTACTGCGCCCATTGTTCGGTAACGGAGGTGAAGGCAATATCCAATTCAGGCCACAGAACCTGATGGCAGAATTCGAGATGCGCCATCACTTTGCCCGCACCGGCTGTCGTCGTCGTCATCAGCCAATGATTTTCGCTCAAACGTGCTGTTGTGCCGTCATCTTGAACGAAACCGTCTTCGCGCATCATCAAACCGTAACGCACTTTGCCGACAGCAAGCGTCGAGAATGTGCCGGTATAAACGCGATCGAGGAACGTGCCGACATCCTTGCCTTGAAAATCAATTTTACCGAGCGTCGAGACATCACACACGCCGACTTTCGAGCGCGTGATTTCGACCTCGCGGTTCATCGCCTCAAGCCAGCTCTCGTTTTTCTTTTTCGGGAAGAACTGCGCGCGCATCCAAAGTCCTGTCTCCATAAAGACAGCGCCTTGTTCTTCCGCCCATTGATGCGAGGGCGTCAAACGCGTGGGTCTGAAATTTCTATGCACATGATGGCCCGCGAGCGCGCCAAGTGACACAGGCGTATAGGGCGGGCGGAAAATCGTCGTGCCCACTTCGGCCATGGTGCGGCCGGAGGCTTCGCCCAAAATCGCAAGGCCTGAGATATTCGCGGTCTTGCCTTGGTCGGTCGCCATGCCGAGTGTTGTGTACCGCTTCATATGTTCGACGGAGCGGAAGCCTTCGCGATTGGCGAGCTCAATATCCGTGTCGGTCACATCGTGCTGGAAATCGACAAAGCATTTGCCTGTGCTCGACTTCACACGCCAGAGCGGCGTATGCGCAAGGCTTTCGGGATCAGTATCGGGCGTTGCAAGCATTGGCGCTTTGAAGCCGAGTTCATCAGCTGCTGCCGCACCGAGACGCGCGCCGTCGGCCAGCGTCTCTTTCAATCCGAAATGGCCTTGCGCCGAACCCGCAACACTCATGCCGGGCGGAAGCTTGCCTGGAAGAAAGGCGTTCGCCCTGTCATCCCATATTGGACGCCCGCCCTGATGGCAGGTGAGGTGAACGGCAGGGTTCCACCCATTCGACATCGCGACGCCGTCGCAATCCAAGATGCGGATCGAGCCATCGCTCAATTCAACCTCGACCCCTTGCACCTGCTTGTTACCAAGCGCGCTGAGAATCTTCGCGCCTTTGAAATGTGGAACATCTTTTGGCGTCGAAATTGTTACATCGGCGCGCGTATCGATGATCGCTTGAATCGATCCACCCGCCGCGATGATGTCATGCGCGGTCGCATAGCCTTCATCGCTTGAAGTGAAGACAACAACACGTTTGGTTGGTGTGACCGCATAACGGTTGATGTAGGTCCGCATCGCAGAACCAAGCATGATACCCGGACGATCATTATTACCGAACACATGCGGCCGTTCGATGGCACCGGCGGCGAGCACGGCACGCTTCGCGTAAATGCGATAGGCGCGTTGGCGCGGTTCATGCGCAGGCGGTGTTGCGACATGATCATTCACGCGTTCAAGCGCGCCATACACGCCATGATCATACGCCCCGAAAATCGTTGTACGCGGCATGAGGCGGACATTTGGCATAGAGGCGAGTTCCGCTTCCGTCTTACCCGCCCAATCAAGGCCCGATTGATTGCCGATCATGCGTTTGTCTGAAAGCAAACGACCACCGAGCA
Organism: Alphaproteobacteria bacterium; assembly: GCA_009921785.1. GTDB lineage: Bacteria > Pseudomonadota > Alphaproteobacteria > Rhizobiales > Beijerinckiaceae > CAIUPE01. Next base: position 4,863 of record RFXE01000050.1, on the reverse strand, counting down.
ACGGACCTTCATCAGCGAGGATCACGCGCGCACCCGCGCGCGCAGCGGCAAGCGCTGCCGATAACCCTGCAGGCCCAGCACCGATCACAAGAACATCGCAATGCGCGAAGGCTTTCTCATAACCATCGACATCATCGTGGAGCGGCGGTTTGCCAAGCCCTGCCGCGCGACGAATGAGAGGCTCGTACACCTTCTCCCAAAAGGCTGCGGGCCACATGAATGTTTTGTAGTAAAATCCCGCTGCGAAGAAGGGCGAGAGCAGAGAGTTCACCGCACCAAGATCGAAACCAAGTGATGGCCAACGGTTCTGGCTTTTTGCAACGAGCCCGTCATAGAGTTCCGCAACAGTGGATCTTACATTCGGCTCATGCCGCGCCCCGCTGCGCAATTCAACCAACGCATTCGGCTCTTCTGATCCGGCGGTGAGGATGCCGCGCGGGCGATGATATTTGAACGAGCGTGCAACAAGCTGAACATTATTCGCGAGTAATGCCGAGGCAAGCGTGTCGCCTTCAAAACCCTGATAGGTCTTGCCATCGAATGTGAAAGAGAGCGGTTTCGCGCGGTTAATCAAACCACCGGAAGCAATGCGATGTGCCCCACTCATTGTGCGGCCTCCTTCGTCATCGGAGACGCAAATTCGGAACCAGTCACTTCATGCGTGAGCGTGTTGCGCTCAACAATAATCCATGAGCGGCAGCCATTCGCATGCAGCCATAATTCTTTCGTCACACCTGCTTTGTTGTCGCGGATATGAACGTAATCATGAAACTGCTTTTGCGCGTCAGGCGCTGTGGGATCAGGGCGTTTCAATCCGGCTTGGCCGAGGAATGAAAATTCCTGAGAGTCGCGGGAGCCGCAGAACGGGCAGGGAATACGCATCTTGTCCGTTCCTTTTCTACGAATGTTGCTGCTTTGCTTGAGACATATTCATGAGTCTTTTCTTTTGACGCATTTTGTTTCGAAAAACCGGTATCCACTTTTTCGTAAAATGCTTTTAATGCAAATTCGGTTGCGCGCCGGTACCGGCTTCGTCAATGACGTGGCCGGTTTCGAAGCGATTGAGTTTCAATGCGGTGGCGACGGGATGGGATTCATCGGTTGCCATCAAATGGGCCATGCAATAGCCGGATGCGGGCGTCGCTTTAAAGCCGCCATAGCACCAGCCGCAATCAATATAGAGTCCGTCAATGCCGGTCTTGTCGATAATGGGCGAGCCATCCATCGACATATCCATAATGCCGCCCCAATGCCGCAGAAGCTTTACGCGCGAAATCGACGGCATGATCGCCATCGCTTCTTCGATCGTATCTTCGACGCCGGGGAGATTTCCGCGCGCGGCGTATGAGGTGTAGTAATCAAGCGATGCGCCAAACACGAGGCCGCCTTTGTCCGACTGGCTGATATAAAAATGCCCCGCGCCGAATGTCACAACACAAGGGATCAACGGCTTGATCGCTTCTGAAACGAACGCCTGCAGCACATAAGATTCAATCGGCAATCTCAAGCCCGCTGTCTCGGCGATGCGTGTTGTGTTGCCCGCCGCGACGATGCCGACTTTCTTGGCCTTGATAAATCCGCGTGATGTTTCCACGCCCACGACTTTGCCGTTTTCGACTCGGATCTGCTTGGCTTCGGTATTTTGTAAAATATCAACGCCGCGTGAATCCGCACCACGCGCAAAGCCCCATGCCACCGCATCATGTCGCGCTGTGCCGCCGCGCCATTGCATCAAGCCGCCATGGATCGGGAAGCGCGCATTGTCGAAATCGAGAAACGGCACAACCTCGCGCACCTGTTCGCGGTTGAGTAAATCCGCGCGCACGCCATGCATCATCATCGCATTGCCGCGCCGCGCATAATCATCGCGCTGGCCATCCGAATGATAGAGATTGAGCACGCCGCGCTGCGACATCATCGCGTTGTAATTCAAATCCTGCTCAAGCCCTTCCCAGAGCTTCAGTGAATGTTCGTAGAAGGGGATATTGCCGGGCTCTTGATAATTCGAGCGCACAATCGTCGTGTTGCGCCCGACGGAGCCGGAGCCGAGATAGTTTTTCTCGATCACCGCAATATTTGTGTAGCCGTGGTTCTTGGCGAGGTAATAGGCGGTGGCCAGTCCATGCCCGCCGCCACCGATAATGAGCATGTCATATTCGGCCTTTGGCTCGGGATAGCGCCAAACGGGTTTCCAGTCCTTTTGGCCCTTGAAGGCCTGCGAGATGATGCTGAAGACGGAATAATGCATGGATAACCCTGTCGGCTTGCGGCCCGGGCCAGAATTGACCAAAGCGCCGGGGCATTTTCGTCAAAGGCGTGCACTCTACAAGGGGTAAAGCCGCAGCAATTTTGGCGGTCCCCATCGCTTTTTGTCATTAGGCCCCCATTTCGCAGGATCCGGAAGCGATTTGTCCCCGTAAAATACCCGATAACTGATTGCGTGTCGGGCGGCTTTCAGTAGAAGCGGAGCCGACGATTGATGTGAGGAGTTGCCTCTTATGGCCCAAGTGACCTTCGCCGAGCTGAATGTGCGCGATATTTTGACACTCGCCATTTCCAATGAGGAAGAGGATTCGCGCATCTATCAGAGCTTTGCGGATCAATTGCGCGATCAATTTCCGCATTCGGCCAAAGTGTTTGATGTCATGGCTGAAGAAGAGCGCAGCCACCGCGATATGCTTTATGGCATGTACAAGACTCGCTTTGGCGACCATCTCTCGCCCATTCGTCGTGAGGATGTGAAGGGCTTTTTGAAACGTCGTCCCGTTTGGCTCGTCAAAAATCTTGGCATCGACAAAATGCGTCAAGAAGCCGAGATCATGGAAATGCAGGCAGCGAATTTCTATGAGAAAGCTGCCGATCGTGTGCTCGATGTTGATGTGCGTGCGATGTTGCTCAATCTCGCAGAGATCGAGCGCAATCATGAGAAAAAAGCGGGCGAGTTAATTGACGCGACTGTTCAGGGTGATGCGGGCGATGAAGAGGCCGCAACCAAAAAGCGGATGTTCGTTCTTCAATATGTTCAACCTGGTCTTGCGGGCTTGATGGATGGATCCGTTTCAACGCTCGCGCCCGTCTTCGCTGCGGCCTTCGCCACCCATAGCAATTGGTCAACATTTCTTGTCGGTATGGCTGCCTCTGTTGGTGCGGGTATTTCCATGGGCTTTGCTGAAGCGCTGTCTGATGATGGCTCGCTTACGGGCCGAGGCTCGCCCTGGCTCCGAGGCGGCATCTGCGGCTTGATGACGACCATCGGCGGGATTGGCCATACGCTTCCCTATCTCGTGCCCGATTCGGTGCCCAATGCGTTTTTGGTTGCCACCGCCATCGCCACCGCCATCGTGCTGCTTGAGCTGTGGGCGATTGCATGGATTCGCGCGAAATATATGGATACGCCCTTCTTGCAGGCGGCGTTTCAGGTGGTTGCCGGCGGTGTTCTTGTGTTTCTCACCGGCATCTTCATCGGCAGTGCTTGACGCGGTGATCCGTCACAGGCACTGAAGGCGCATGTTCCGGCTCGTCCATCTGTCGGACGTGCATTTGGGGCCTTTGCCGCAGCCGCGCGTTCGTGACCTTATTGGTAAGCGTCTTTTTGGCTATGTGAATTGGGTCGGTAAACGGCGCGCTTTGCATGATATGGGCGTGCTTTCACGCATCGTCGAAGATATCAAAGCGCAATCTCCCGATCACATCGCCTGCGCGGGCGATCTCGTAAACATTGCGCTTCCCGAAGAATTCTTAGCGGCAACGCGTTTCATGGAAACGCTGGGTGATCCTCAGCGTGTGAGCCTCGTGCCTGGTAATCATGATGCCTATGTGGGGTCATCGCCTGCTGAAATCGAAAAAAATTGGAGTCGTTGGATGACAACTGACTCCGGTCGCTTCGAAGGCTTCCCCTATATTCGCATGATGGGCCCCATCGCTCTGGTGGGTTTGAATTCCGGCGTGCCGACATCGCCCTTCATGGCAACGGGATGGATGGGCGAAAAGCAGCGCGATGATTTCAACCGTGCGATGCAGTTTTTGAAACTGCAAGGGCTCGCGCGTGTGGTGATGATTCATCATCCTCCTTATCTTGGAGGCGCAACCTTTGGGCGCACGCTCACGGACGCCGCACGATTTGAAAAAATCGTTGCTGAGACGGGCGCTGAACTTATTCTTCACGGCCATAATCACGTGTCGTCGATGGCTTATATCAAGGGCCCTGAAGGACGCGTGCCGGTGATTGGGGCACCGTCAGCCTCAGCCGCGCGGGGAAGTGCTACCCATCGCGCAGGCTATCATATTTTTGATTTTGACCGCACGGAAACAGGCATAAAGATTTCAGGCCAAACGCGCGGCTTGCTTGAAAATGGCGAGATCGGTGCGATTGGCGCGATCGCCTTCAAGGCGTGATCAATTTCAGATTCAAAATAGATAAACGAGACGTGTGTTAGCGCGCCCCAAGCCAATGCGTGAGTTGTGCGATCTGGGGGATCACCACTGTATCCCAATTCAGATAGGCATAGAATCCAATAATGCCGATCGCTAGCCCGATCAGAAAAGCACCAAAGGATGATCCGCTTTGTGGTCTTACGATTTCGGTGATAACCGGCATGGCGGTGATCATGTCCTTTTGAACTTCAAGCTCCAAAGGCTTTCGATCATCGGGAAGATTTTCAAATGTTAAAGCGGATGCGATAGCGCGCTCGCGTTCAACCAAGCGACGACCAAAATAATTTGTTACCGCTTCCGCCATCACCTGAACATCATCGCTCTCGCCGAGCAATTTGCGGCCATCTTGTGTGTCCATGAGAAAGCGGAAACTCCGCCTGTCGCGGCTCATTTCGACAAAGGCAATCATATCGACATAGAAGCGGGGAC
>RFXE01000049.1 GCA_009921785.1 Alphaproteobacteria bacterium | reverse complement strand
GCGCCTTTGAACGCCTTGAAGCGCTTCGCGCCTACACGGATGAACCGGGTAAAATCACCCGGCTTTATCTTTCCCCTTCACATATCAAATCGATCGATTACATCGTCGATGAAATGCGCAAAGCCGGATGTGACTCCGTGCATGTTGATGCGCTTGGCACTGTTGTTGGACGCTATGAGGGCAAAGAAAAAGGCCAGCCTGCTTTGCTCATCGGCTCACATATCGATACGGTTGTTGATGGTGGCGCTTATGATGGCGCGCTCGGCGTGATTGCCGCGATTGGAATCGTTGAAGCCCTACATCAACAGGGCGAACGTCTCGATTTCGCCATTGAAATACTCGGCTTCGGTGACGAGGAAAACGTGCGCTTTCCCGCCAATCTCACTTCGTCACGCGCACTTGCCGGAACATTACCTGACTCAGCACTTGATGCGCGCGATGAGAAGGGCCTTTCAATTCGTGAAGCCTTAACCGCGAATGGTTTTGATCCCACACAGATGAAATCATTTGATCGGCTATGTTGAGATTCACATTGAGCAAGGTCCTGTTCTTGAGGCTGAAAATCTTCCCGTAGGCGTTGTCACTGCGATCAATGGCGCAACACGCTGGGCTTTGACGGTAAAAGGCGAGCCGGGACATGCGGGCACTGTGCCGATGGCGATGCGTCATGATGCTTTGACGGCCGCCGCCGAAATGGCGCTTGCGATTGAAAAAATCGGCCAGACGCATGAGAGCGTTGTCGCAACGGTGGGACGATTCCAAGCCTATCCCGGTGCGGTGAATGTGATCCCCGGCGAAGTGCGCTTCTCGCTTGATACCCGCTCACCGGATGATTCCGTGCGCGAAAAAGTCACGGCGGCAATTGAAAAAGAATGCAAAGCCATAGCTGCGCAGCGTCATGTGACATTGCATATAGAGTCTCTATCTTCGGCAAAAGCCACGCCGATGGCGCAAAGTTTTATTACCGGACTTTCGGACGCGATTGGTCGTCGTCAAATTTCACCGCGACTTTTGCCTTCAGGTGCGGGACATGATGCGATGGCCATGGCTGAACTTTGCCCCGCCGGCATGATGTTTGTTCGCTGCAAAGGCGGCATCAGCCACAGTCCGCTTGAATCCATGACAGAAGACGATTGCGACACCGCTCTTGATGTGCTTTTGGATTTTGTACGCCATTACCAAAAGTAAATCTTTAGCAAATTTAATCTTGGGCTTTGCCATGATTTTTCCATAATTCTGTTTTTGATAGCATCAACGAAGAACCGGGCCCCTCTGGCGAGCGTATGCTCGTGATGTCGGATCTTCGATTTTGACACAGAGGAGGCGAATAATGGCATTTGATGCCCAATATTTCATTGATCTCATGATACTCCCCGCGCTTGGGAAGCCGCTTTGGATGTGGCTCAGCTTCACGGGGCTAGTTTTATTTTTGTTGGCGCTTGATCTTGGCGTTCTCAATAGGAAGAACCAAGTCATTTCCGTGCGTCATAGCCTTGTATTGTCGGTTTTCTATATCAGCCTCGGTTTGATTTATGGCGCAGGCATCTGGTTCACACTCGGTGCCGACGCGGGCATGAATTATCTCACCGGCTTTGCCGTCGAAAAAGCCCTCGCCATCGACAATATTTTTGTCATCGCGATGATTTTTTCCTTCTTTGCCGTGCCGGATAAATATCAGCATCGCGTGCTGTTCTGGGGCATTCTTGGGGTCATCATTCTACGCGCGATCATGATTGCGCTCGGTGCTGCTGTGATCTCGGAATTCTCATGGGTGCTTTATGTCTTCGCGGTGTTCCTCATCGCCACAGGCATCAAGATGCTACTTGCCAGCGATAAGCCCACCGATATCAGCACTAATCCAATCCTGCGCTTCATGAAGCGCTGGCTACGTGTGACCGAGACGCATCATGAAGAGCGCTTCTTCGTGCGTCTCCCAGACACGAAGACCGGCAAGACTCTGCTTCATGTTACGCCGCTCTTCATGGCGCTCGTGTTGATTGAAATCGCCGATGTCGTATTCGCGGTTGACTCAGTACCGGCAATCTTTGCGATCACAACCGATCCCTTTATTGTCTACACATCAAACATCTTCGCCATTCTCGGCTTGCGGGCGCTTTATTTCGCCCTCTCCGCGATGATTGAGCGCTTCCACTATCTCAAATATGCGTTGGCAATTGTATTGATCTTTATCGGCACCAAGATCTTTGCCGCCGATCTTCTCGGCATCGAGAAAATCCCGCCGGCATTCTCCCTGGCGGCCATTGTAAGCATCATCGGTGCGGGCGTTGTCGTGAGTATGATCTGGTCACGCTCACAACCCAAAAAGGCTTTGGGACAATTAAGCTAAGCTCTGAGGCGTCAGTCGAGTTTGCCGACTGACGCTTCAACCGCCTCAATGACTGCGCCTGAGCGTACATGTTGATGCGCGAGATTCATTTCAGTTGCATACCAACGATCGCCGTCAAGCGCGGGATCAACAACACTGCGCAAAGAGGCAAGTGCTGCGGCAGAACCCTTGCCAATCGGATGATCCTTCGCAATCGGCTCGATGAGCGAAAGCGCTTGACCTGCCATCAAGATTTCCATCGCGACAATATATTCGACATTCGCAACAATCGTGCGGGCTTTGCGTGCGCACCATGTCGAATTTGAAACATGGTCTTCCGCATTGCTCTTACCGGGAATGGAATCGACCGAACCCGGCATCGACAGCGTGCGATTTTCCATCACAAGCGCCGACATTGAACATTGCACCGTTGCAAAGCCCGTATTCAAACCCTTCTTACCAGCGAGCAAATTGCGCGGCAGACCATAGCTCATGGTCGGATCAATGAGGCGCGCGAGACGACGCTCGGAGATCGACCCCAAATCAGCAATCGCGATGGCCACAAGATCCATCGCTTGCGCCACATATTGGCCATGGAAGTGACCACCTGAAATGACAACATAAGTGCCGTCACCATTTTCAAAAATCAGCGGATTATCGGTTGCTGAATTGATCTCGGTGGAAATGATCTTCGTGGCATAATCCAGAGCTTCAAGCGCGGGGCCATGAACCTGCGGAGTGCAGCGAAGTGAATAGACATCCTGCGAGCAGCGCTTCGAGCCTTCGGTGATCTTACGAATGTTGGACGCGATTTTGCGTTGCCCTTCATGCGGACGTGCTTTGTGCACGCGCGGATCAAAGGCAGCGAGTTCGCCGCGCATCGCTTCAAGAGACAAGCACATGCCTATATCAGCCGCTTTGCGAATGCGTTTCGCATCATAAATCGCAAGCACGGCAATCGCGAGGGAAACAGTCGAGCCATTGATCAACGCAGAAGCGTCTTTCGCATGCAATGTGAAATCGGGCTCTAGCCCCGCTTTCTTGATCGCATCACGCGCGGGCATGCGCTTGCCTTTGTAGATGATTTCGGCTTCCGGGAAGCCGCAAAGCGCACCCGACATATGTGCCAGTGGTGCAAGATCACCCGATGCGCCCACAGAGCCTTTCGCCGGAATGACGGGGATCAAGCCCTTGTTCAAAAAGTCGAGAAGGCGATCAACAACTTCAACGCGCGGGCCGGAATAATTCGATGCAAAAGCATTAGCACGGAGCAACATGGTGGCGCGCACAATATCTTCATCAAGCGGTTCGCCAATACCGGTGGCGTGTGCGTAAATCGACTTCGTCTGATAGGCCGCCATATCCGACATCAAGACGCGCTGATCTTTAAAGAGGCCCACGCCCGTATTGAATGAATACATCAGGGGCGCGTCATCATTCATCCATTCTTTATCGATGAAGGCGCGCGTGGCCGCGATCCGTTCACGCGCTTTCGGCGAAAGCGCGGCTTTCTCATAGCGGCCATTGGCACCCGGGCGCGCTACACGCACCACACCATCAATTGTCAGTTTTGCGCCATCAATCGTGACCGTCATGATTTACCCCCGTCTCGCTTTCTTATGGTTGGGCCTCAATCATAATCGGGCCCAAACCCGTCAATTCTATTTTGCCTCGCGGCGTTGTTGGAATGCGGCCGCAATGTCGCTGGCAGCGTCTTCGAGAGTGATATAGCGATCATCAAGATTGCGGTAGGCCTGAATAATGGTTTGCCAAAGTGTTTCATCCGCTTTGCCTTTGACGAAACCATTTTTGGTGGCGAGCCGGTAAAGGCGCTTGGCCCCCGCTTCGCGGGTAACCCCGCCCTCAGCAATCAACCGATCAATCCGGTCCCGTTCAGAGTCCAACGCGGCGGTATTGGAATCTGATTTTGCCGGGAGCGGAACGATCAGGCTTGCTGCCAAAGCATCCGCCGAGACGGTAACCGACCTGAAGGGCTCGGTGGGCTCCGCAACAGGCTGCTCGGACGCGGCAGGCTTCGAAGGGGCGGCGGCCGCAACCCGGATTGAGGCTTTTGCGTCTGTTTTAGGCGCGCCCCCGGTTGAAGCATCGGAGGCTTCCGCCGCCATCATGCCGCCCGAAGGGGGCGATGAAGACATGCCCTGACAGGCAGCAACCGCAAATGTAACGAACAAAATCGGCAGAAATCGACGCATAACTCACCCTCCGACCGCATTTCATAGGTACCCAGCCTCGAGCGGGCACAGCCCTTTGGCACGAATATCGCTATTTACCCCTCACCTTGTGACAAATACTCGCTTAATTTTTTGTTTCATGTGCCGTCTTCACCCGCAGATTGGCATGAAATGAAAGACCGGAACCGCCATGAGCGCTGAAATCATCAATCTTGCGACTATTCGGGCGGACCGCCGGGATCAGGACGAAAAACGTCAAGAGGCTTTTCTGCGCCAGGAAGCCTCTGGCTTCTCCGAATCGCTTCAGGCGACGGTCGAACGCTCTCGTCTCAACCTGCCAATGATGGCGACCTTATTAATTGCCAAAGCGGTTGATGCGCTCGAAGACAATCAGCCTGTCGCCCGGACGGAACAGGCTGAATATGACGCTGCAGCGAATATTCTCCGCGCGATTGTTAAAGCGCGTACGGCAGCACGTGCCCGCGCAGCAGCGGATGCTGTTCGTGTGTTTAATATGCCGAATGGCGCTTAATCAGCCTCTGCTTTTTTCAACGAATTCAACAATACCTTGCGCGGCGGCAACGCTTGTTGAAAAACAGGCTTGCATGAGATAGCCGCCCGTAGGCGCGTCCCAATCAATCATCTCACCGGCCACAAAAACGCCCGGCATTTTTTTGATCATGAGATGCGAGTCAAATTCATCACGCTGAATACCGCCCGCCGTTGAGATTGCACGATCAAGTCCGCTCATCCCGTGCACTTTTATTTCACAGGCCTTGATGATACGCGCGAGCGCTTGCGGATCTTCGGGAAGTTTTTCATTTCTGAGAAAAAATGTCTCGCGCAAAAGCGCGATGGATACCGGATCAAGGCCTGCGGCTGACGCCAGAAATGTCGAAAGACTCTTTTTTCCACGTGGTTTTGTAAGACGAGAGATTAAGTCCGTCTCTGACACATCTCGCCGCAGATCGAGCGAAAGCATCGCATGGCCCGAACGCGTGATTGACTCACGAAGAGCGGGCCCTAAGGCATAAATTGCGCCGCCTTCAATGCCTTGCTGCGTAACAATCGCTTCACCCACGGCTCTCTGGACGCCACAAGAAACAATCAATCGTTTTAAGGGATGTCCAGCAAAGCGCGATGTGAAATACTCCGACCAAGCAACCTTCACACCAACATTGGATGCGGTGAGCGGCGTGATCGCAATCGCTTTATCGCGCAGCGCTGATTGCCATAACCCCGTAGCGCCCAATTTGGGCCATGAAGCGCCACCAAGTGCCAAGAGCACAGCATCGGCTTTCACGAGCTCCGTCGTATGCGCCTCGGTTTCAAAACGCAACGCGCCTTGATCATCAAAGCCCTTCCAGTCATGTCGCATGAAAAATTCAACACCTTGCGCTTCCAAGCGCCGCAACCAGGCACGTAACAAAGGAGAGGCTTTAAAACTTTTCGGAAAGACGCGACCACTTGAGCCTACAAAATGAGACTCGCCTAATGAATCACACCACGCGTTATGAATTCGCGCGCTTCGCCGTAATGCGCAAGAAAGTGATCAAGCGGTTCTGTATGCGTGAGGTTGAGGCCGCCGCGACCAGCCATCAAAAATTTTCGCCCAGGCATCGGCATGCGATCATAAATCGCCACACGATAAGACAAAGCGGAAAGCCGCTCAGCGGCCATCAAACCTGCAGGACCCGCGCCGATGATGGCGATGAAGGGGGAGCGTGAAACTGATTTTGTCATAATAAACGCACCAAACCACAAATTGGTCTGACGTACAAAAAAAGAGGCGGGGTGAGCCCGCCTCTTCTTCGATCAACCGATCTTCAAATTTTCTGCCGACTGACGACCGCGATTTTCAACAAGTTCAAAGCCGACCTTTTGTCCTTCGGCAAGTCCCGAAAGTCCTGCCCGCTCAACCGCACTAATATGGACAAATACGTCCTTGCCCCCATCTTCAGGCTGAATGAAACCGTAGCCCTTTTCCGAATTAAACCATTTGACGGTGCCTTGTTGCATCGCCTTCTCCTTCGCATCTTTAAGCCAAACAAAATAAGCCCCATGTCATGGCGACATGAGACCACCCCACAACAGAAATACCGGGATTGCCGAAAGACGCTGACGCCACAGGCGCGACCGCTGGCCGGAAAGCCGAATCCAATTGCTAGGGATAGCCATAAAACACTGCCTCAAAAACGCAAGGCAGACGGGAAAGTGCGGATGGGTATCTCGCCGAAGGCATGTGTCTTTGAGCAAGCCGCTTGCGAAAACAGGGTCGATCCGTCATATCGCCTCAGTCGTCATTTTTCCTTTGTATTGTTTCACGCAGTGGCCCCACCGCTCCTCTTCCTCAAAGATATCCGCCTCACCTTTGGCGGCACGCCGCTGCTTGAAGGCGCTGATCTATCGATTGGCGCGGGCGAGCGACTTTGCCTCGTGGGACGTAATGGGTCAGGTAAATCGACCTTGCTCAAAATAGCCGCCGGTCTGATTGAGTCCGATCATGGCGAGCGATTCATTCAACCCGGCGCGACATGGCGCTATCTGCCTCAAGAGCCTGATCTCTCGGCTTACCCATCAACGCTCGCTTATGTCGAAGCGGGTTTAACGCCGGGCGATGATGTCTATCGCGCGCGCTATCTTCTTGAAGCGCTGGGACTAACGGGCGATGAAAATCCGAAGACTCTCTCCGGCGGTGAAGCGCGGCGCGCGGCACTTGCCCGTGTGCTTGCGCCTGAGCCTGATATTCTTATGCTCGACGAGCCCACCAATCATCTCGACCTTCCGGCCATTGAATGGCTCGAAAACGAATTGAAGAGTCTCAAATCCGCTTTAGTTCTCATCAGTCATGATCGACGCTTTCTCGAAAATCTCTCGCGTGCGACCGTGTGGCTTGATCGCGGCGTTACGCGTCGGCTCGAAAAAGGTTTTGGCGAATTCGAAGCCTGGCGCGACACGGTACTTGAAGAAGAAGAGCGCGAACGCCACAAGCTTGACCGCCAAATTGTGCGCGAGGAACATTGGGTGCGTTATGGCGTGACCGCACGACGCAAACGCAATGTGCGCCGCATGGCTGATCTGGCGGCATTAAGGCAAAAGCGCAGAGACGCGCGGGGGCCGCAAGGCGGCGTGAAACTTGAAGCAGCGGATGCCGATCTATCCGGCACACAAGTGATTGAAGCTGAAAAAATTTCACTGAGTTTTGGCGATAAGATCATCGTCAAAGAGTTTTCAACGCGTATCTTGCGCGGGGACCGCATCGGTCTTGTGGGCGCGAATGGTGCCGGTAAAACAACGCTTCTCAATCTGCTCATGGGCAAACTCGAACCTGATCAAGGACGGATAAGACGCGGCACCAATCTCGCGATGACGACACTTGAACAAAAGCGCGACAGTCTTGATCCCACAATGTCGCTCGCAGATACGCTTTCAGGTGGCTCGGGAGATCGCATCGTTGTGAATGGCGAAAATCGCCATGTCGTATCCTATATGAAAGATTTTCTCTTTTCGCCTGAACAAGCGCGCACGCCTGTCGGGACGCTTTCGGGCGGTGAACGCGCGCGGCTTTTACTCGCCCTGGCACTTGCTAATCCGTCCAATCTCTTGGTGCTTGATGAGCCCACCAATGATCTTGATCTCGAAACGCTTGATCTTCTCGAAGAGATGCTCGCCGATTATCAAGGCACGCTGATTGTCGTGAGCCATGATCGCGATTTTCTCGACCGCGTCGCAACCGCCATTATCGTGGCAGAAGGCGATGGCGTATGGCTTGATTATGCGGGTGGCTATTCGGATATGGTGGCGCAGCGCGGCCGCGGCGTGGATGCCCGCACCAGCGAAGCCTCAAAAACAATGCCGAAAACACGCGATACCCCTTCATCGCGTGATAGCGCAACGGTCAGCGAAAAGCGCAAATTGTCCTTTAATGAAAAACGTCTGCTCGAAACCTTGCCCGAACGTGTTGAAGCACTGGGGCGCGATATTGAAAAATTAAAAGCAGTTCTCGCTGATCCGGAACTCTATACGCGCGACCGTGCACGCTTTGATAAAGCGAGCGAACTCTTAACGCGCGCGGAAGAGGAGCGCCAACGCAGCGAGACGCAATGGCTTGAACTCGAAATGTTGCGCGAAGAATTAGAATCCTCGCAATAGCATTTTGCGATTAAGTAGATACCGACTAATCGAAACAAAATGCTTCAAAAAAAAATACTATCTCGCCAACCGCGTTTCCACCAAATCCGCCCAATAAGACACACCATGCGGAATGGCCGCATCGTTGAAATCATAATCGGGATGATGAAGACCCGCTGACGCGCCATTGCCGATGAAGATGAAACATCCCGGTCGCTCGTCAAGCATATAGGAAAAATCTTCTGCACCCATCATTGGTGCAATCGCCTGATTAACACGCCCCTCACCAGCGGTGCGTTGCGCGGACTCAAGCGCATAAGTCGTTTCACGTTCATGATTGCGGGTGACAGGATAACCGCGCACATAATCAAGATGGATGGACGCACCATGAAGTGCGGCGAAAGACGCGATCGTATCACGCATACGCTGTTCGACAAGATCCTGCACCGCCGGATTAAATGTTCTCACCGTACCGCGCATTGTGGCTGTTTGCGGCAAGACATTAAACGCATCACCGGCATGAAATGTCGTGACCGACAAAACCGCGCTCTCAAGCGGATCGACATTGCGGGAAACAATGCCTTGCAACATCGTCACCAATTGCGAACCGATTAAAACCGTATCAATAGCAAGATGCGGCATAGCCGCATGCGCGCCGCGTCCTTCAATTCGAATTTCAAATTTATCAGCGGCGGCCATGATTGGACCGGCGCGCGTGCCAAATTGACCCACTGGCATGCCGGGCAAATTATGCATGCCATAGACTTCGGCGATGCCGAAACGCGCCATCATACCGTCGTCAACCATGGCTTTGCCACCACCGCCACCTTCTTCAGCAGGCTGAAAAATCATCGCCACTTTGCCGGAAAAATTCCGCGTCTCAGCGAGATATTTTGCAGCGCCGAGCAACATTGCCGTATGGCCATCATGACCACAGGCATGCATTTTGCCAGGCACAGTTGAGGCGTGTGGTTTGCCGGTCGTTTCATGAATCGGTAACGCATCCATATCGGCGCGCAGGCCAATGACACGATCACCCTGAACGCGCCCTACAATAATGCCGACGACACCGGTTCTGCCGATACCGGTGATCACTTCGTCGCATCCAAACTCTTTCAATTTCTCCGCAACAATCGACGCTGTGCGATGAACATCATAATCGAGCTCGGGATGGCGATGAAAATCATGGCGCCACACGGCAATTTCATCGGCCAATTCGGCGATACGGTTCTTGATCGGCATGGAGAGTACCCCTCTTTCCCCGCTACTATCAACCATGTCCACCGGGCTGCCAAGTCTCGGAATGTTCCGCAGCCTCGTTTTCAAACAAGCTGACGCGGCTATCGGGCCGTGTTAGGAGGAGTAAAAGGTCCAAGACAGACGAAAGCATAAAATATGACGTCGAAACTCGATCAACTCAAAGCCATGACCGTCATCGTCGCCGACACCGGCGATATGGAGGCCATCCGCACCTTCAAGCCGACGGATTGTACAACCAATCCGACGCTTGTGCTGAAGGCCGCCGACCTTCCCGCTTATGAAAGTGTGATTGCGGATGCTGTCTCATGGGGCAAAAAGCAAAGTGGTACGAATGAGGCAGTCATCACGGCGGTTGCGGATCGTCTCGCCGTCGCCTTCGGCACCGAGCTTGCGCGCCTTGTTCCAGGTCGCGTTTCAACCGAAGTCGATGCGGATCTCTCCTTCAACACGAAAGCCAGCGTTGATAAAGCGCGCGCGATCATCAAAGCCTATGACGCGAATGGGATT
>RFXE01000479.1 GCA_009921785.1 Alphaproteobacteria bacterium | reverse complement strand
ACGTTACTGTTCCATAAGACAGGTCAACCAATCCAAAAGTTTTTGTAAGTTATTCCATGCGCGAACCGGCCGTTTACATTATGGCGAGTGGAAGGAACGGAACACTTTATGTTGGTGTGACGTCTGATATCGGTCGCCGCGCCTATGAGCATCGAGAAGGATTAGTGCCCGGATTTACAGCGCGCTATAAATGTAAACAGCTGGTCTGGTATGAGTTTTACGATCAGATGATCGATGCGATTGAACGCGAGAAGCAAATCAAAAGCGGGCTCACGCAAAGACAAATTGCGATTGATTGAACAATTAAATCCGGGATGGAATGACTTGTTCGAAACACTTGCTTAAAAGAGTTTCGTCATTGCGAGGAGGTCCGAAGGACCGACGCGGCAATCCAAATGATGTTTGTTATGAAATTCGAAACGGTGCCAGTGCATTTTATTCGTTACTTCCAACTGGATTGCTTCGCGTTCGCTCGCAATGACGATAAATGTTTTTCATGCAAATAAAAAAGCGGGAGGTTTCCCTCCCGCTTCGTATCAATGAAATACGCCGTACAAAGTAGCGAAAGCCAAAATGCATTTCGCTAAATCGATTTTCACCGACACATTAAGCCGAAAGATATGACGCATTTTGCGTATCCTTTCGGGCCATGTGCACACGACCCTTTAAGGGTTGCGTTTATCATGCCGAGGGAGCGGATATGGTTCCACTACTCGGATCATCACCGCGCTTCGAGTATCTTAAGCTACTCTTCGCGCCCCAGAGGGCCATTGCATAGGGCGCAATTGATTTAGCGCCTCATGCACTCTCTGGCTCCACAGTTTTCCGAAGCAGGGAGCGATCTTGGCAAGATCGGGCTGCGTCGGGCCGTGAGATTCAAATAAGCTCGCTTACGAACACCCCGTCGTGCTTCCGCAGGTGTCGCACTTCAGGCAGGTGCCGTTGCGCACGAGTGTGAAGTTGGCGCATTCGGGGCAGCTTTCGCCGACATAGCCCTTCATCCG
>RFXE01000478.1 GCA_009921785.1 Alphaproteobacteria bacterium | reverse complement strand
TCGATGAAGCCTTCGGGCTCATGGGAGGTGCTCTAAGATGTTTAACGTTCCTAAGGACGCGATTTATACACGCATCAACCGCCGTAAGTTCCTTGAACTCGGTGGCGGTGCAGCGACGGCGCTCGGCACGGGTTCGCTCGCGGTGGGCTTGAATTCAGTAATCGTGAGGACACCAGTGCAAGCTGCGTCATCACAAGAAGCTAAAATGAAGCAGTATGCCGGCTCGAAGCTTGTCTTCATGTCGGAAAACACGCCTCCGTCTTTCGCGATCCGCGATAAGATTAAAGATTTCTATGATGCAACAGGGATCACTGTTGAAATTCTTACGGACGACCTTCCTGTCGTTCTCCAGAAGGTCGGTATTGACGTAAAAGGTGGCAAGGCCGACTTCCCCGTGATCTACTCACAAGACAAGCCAATTGGCGCCGCGCTTGCTGATTATCTCGCGGATTTCAGCAAATTCATTAAGGACGATACACTCCCGCAGGATCCAGAAGGTTACGGCGCCGATGTATGGTTCGACAACTTCCTTGATGCGTGCGGATCCATGTATGAAAAGGGCAAAATTGTCGCTCTTCCTTATGACGCCGCCATTGCCTGTACCTTCTATCGTCAAGATCTCTTCGAAAAATATACGAAGGACTTCGAGAAGGAATACAAGTACCGGATGGAATTCACGCAGAAGACCACCTGGAAGAATGTTCTTGATTACGCGACCTTCTTTAAGAAATTGAAGCAGTCGGGTCAGGACGTACCTTATGGTTACGCCCAGCATCTTGGAACATTCGCTTGGACAACGCAGCTCGACATCCAACGTTTGATGTACTCACACGGTCAGTGGCAGGACTTCAACATTGATGACGTTCTGGGTTCAAAGAAGCCAGGTCCAACAAATTGGGGTGATGCATCATCAATCGAGATGATGAAGCAGTTCAAGGCGATGGCCGATGTGGCCCATCCTGACAACCTCGCAAACGGCACACTCGAACTGAACACGGTTTATCA
>RFXE01000477.1 GCA_009921785.1 Alphaproteobacteria bacterium | reverse complement strand
GTTCCTTTTTTGGCGTAACGAATTTGAAGGATCGGCGCTTCAATTCGTATGACAGGGCGCATCGGATTTGTTTTATCGGGGCAGGGATTACCGCCATAAAGCGCATAACCGGGACGCACGAGGTCATAGGCAGTTGTTTTATCAAGAAATACACCCGATGAATTCGAAAGACTCGCAGGTACATTTGGAAACAACGCGCGCATCTCATCAAAAAGCGTGATTTGCTTTTGTGTGATGGGAGAACCAATGATTTCGCTCTCAATAAAATGAGTCATCAGAAGCGAAAATGCGAGGGGTGATGTTTTGCTTTTAAGATGCTCTGCATATGAACGCGCTTCATCAACGGTTAGACCCAAGCGGTTCATTCCTGTATCGATATGCAAGGCAGGCGAAGAAAGCTTAAAACCGTCTACCAATGCTTTTTCAAAATCATCGAGATCGTCAAACGATCCTAGCACCGCAGAAAGGTGATGTGTTTCGTATATTTTTGCGGCATCAAATGAAAAGCTGTTCAAGACATAAATCACTGCTTGGGGCGCGGATGCGCGCGCGCTTAACCCTTCTGAAATCGTTGCTACAAAGAAATGCGAACATCCGGCCTCAACCAAAGCCGGAACGACGAGATCGATTCCAAGTCCATAAGCATCGGCTTTGATATTCGCACTCGCTTTTGCCGGTGCGACGCGTTCCGCAATAAAGCGGTAATTTGACTGAAGTGCAGGAAGATCAATCGTGAGGCACGCGGCGGTTGGATCATCCGCAAGAAGAGCGGATAAGACCATCTCACTCAATCCTTTCCGGAATACGATCTTCGCTCACAAGCGTCGAGAAACGCGTGACTTCAGCGTCAAATTGCAAGGTCACGGTTCCGGTGGGTCCATGACGTTGTTTGCCGATGATGACTTCGGCGCGACCATGGACCTGTTCCATTTCCGTCTGCCATTTGAAATAGTCTTCTGTACCCATTTTGGGTTCTTTGTTTTTGAGATAATATTCTTCACGAAACAC
>RFXE01000476.1 GCA_009921785.1 Alphaproteobacteria bacterium | reverse complement strand
AAAGTGGAGCTTCCGTCGCTCGAATTATTTCCCCTTTGTCGGTGACGAAGTGAAAAATGTGACCAATGGTGTTGGTCTACAGGACATGTCGGCCTTTGCGAAATGTATCGTGTCCGGCCCCGGCGCGCGCGCGTGGCTGGATTCAATCTTCGCCAACCGTATTCCGAAACAACGCGGCCGCATCGCGCTTTGCCATTTGCTGACAACGAAGGGGGGTGTACGCGCGGAATTCACCTTGTATGAAAGTGCGCCTGATACATTCTATCTCGTCTCGGCCGGTGCGCTTGAGCGCCACGATCACGATACGTTGAAAAAGCTTCTGCCGAAGGATGGCAGCGTGCGCTTTACGCCGATCACAACAGCCTATGGCGTACTTGTGCTCGCAGGCCCGCAAGCGCGTGAGGTGCTGCAATCCTTGACGGATACAGATATGTCGAATGCGGCATTCCCGTGGCTCACAGGGCAGCGCATGTCCGTCGGCGCGGTGCACTGCGATGTATTACGCGTGAACTTCATTGGCGAATTGGGATATGAATTCCATCACCCCATTGAAATGCAGAATTATCTCTTCGATCTCTTGATGAAGGCGGGCGCGAAATTTGGCATCAAGCCGTTTGGTATACGTGCGATGATGTCGATGGCGATTGAGAAGTCCTACCGCCTCGTCGGTCGTGAATTGTCGATTGAATATTCGGCCTTTGAATCCGGCCTACAGCGTTTCGTGCATCCCAATAAGGGTCAATTCCTCGGTCGTGACGCTTTGGTGGCGTGGCAGCAAAAAGGCTTTGCGAATTCATTCGTCACGCTTGAGGTGCATGGCATTGAAGATGTCGATGCGCGCGGATCCGAGTCGATCCATAAGGATGGCAAGCTTGTCGGCCGTTGCACATCGGGCGGTTATGGCTGGCGATTGGGCAAGTCTTTGGCGCTCGCGATGGTATCGCCCGAACACTCAGCCATTGGAACGGAAATGGACATCACGATTTTGGGTAAATCTTATCGGGCCCAGATTGTCGCCGA
>RFXE01000475.1 GCA_009921785.1 Alphaproteobacteria bacterium | reverse complement strand
TTGAGTGAAAGAACACCGTTGGTGACTGAGAGCGTGACAGTCAAAGACGTTGCGTCAACATCCGACACACTGATTCCCGCAATCGGCAGGTCTGTGTCTTCGCTGGCCGTCTGGGCTCCCGCAACCGTATTGACCGGCGCGTCGTTTATCGGATTGACCGTAATTGACACCGTGTCCGTATCTGTAAGTGTTCCTCCTGAGCCGGTGCTTCCAAGGTCTGTTGTTGTTACTGTCAGCGTATCGGGCCCGTTGTAGTGAAGGTTACCAAGGTAAACGAGGTTGTTGATGGCATTGTTGATATTTGATTGAGGGCCGCTGAAAGTCATTGTGTTGTCTGCGGTGCCGTCACATCCGTCACACTGAGGCCGGTAAAGACAAGGTTTGTATCTTCGTTGACTGTTTGTGCTGCAGGAACCGTGTTGACAGGAGTATCGTTGACCGCGTTGACCGTGATGGCAATGGTTTCGGTATCCGTCAGAGCACCTCCCGTTCCGCTGTTGCCAAGGTCGCTGATTGTCATGGTCAGTGTATCGCTGCCGGCGTAGTGGGTTGTACCTCTGTAAATTAAGTTATTGATCGCCGTGTTGATGTTTGCCGGACTGCCGCTGAAAGACAAAACGGAATCTTGAATTCCGTCACTGCCGCTCGCGAAGAGCAGGCCGGTTGTGCCGTTAAGTGTGAGCAATCCGTTGGATACAGAGATTGTCACGCTGGCCAAGTTGGAATCAAGGTCTGAAACACTCAGACCCGACACTGTCAGGTTGGTGTCTTCGTTTACCGAAAGACTGCTGAGTCCCGAGTAGGAGATCTCCGGAGCGTTGTTCACCGCACCGACACTAATCGCCACTGTATCCGAATCGGTTAACGTTCCTCCTGCTCCCGTGTAGCCCAAGTCGGATGTTAAAATCGTCAGCGTGTCACTGCCGTTGTAGTTTAGGTTTGCGCGGTAGACCAGATTCGTCAGCGCCGTGTTGAGGCTGGCTATTGTTCCGCTGAATGTCATGGACGGGTCGCCGGTTC
>RFXE01000474.1 GCA_009921785.1 Alphaproteobacteria bacterium | reverse complement strand
GCATCACGCTCGTCGATAAAGCGGTCAAGCTTTGTCATTTGAACAAGACCAACAGCCGCTTGAATATCCGTCATACGATAATTGTAACCCAATTCGTCAAAGTCCGGCAGAAGATAAGGCTGCGCGCCGCGATGACGCTGCTCTTCCGAAATCGATGCACCGTGATTGCGCAAAATCTGCGCCTTCGCAGCTAGCGCGTCATCATTCGTTGTCATCATACCGCCCTCACCCGTAGTGATAGATTTGCGCGGATGGAATGAGAAACAGGCAGCATCGCCTAGAGCGCCTGCGGGTGTGCCTTTGTAAGACGCACCGGCGGCACACGCACCGTCTTCAACAATCTTCACATGCTTTGGTAATACGGCGCGCAAGCCATCCATATCCGCGCAAAGACCGAAGAGATGAACCGGCATTACGGCTTTGGTGCGTTCTGTGACTTTCGTAGCAACAGAAGCGGGATCAATATTATTGGTGCGCGGATCAACATCGCAAAGCACAGGAATAGCATTGCAATAAAGCACCGCATTCGCGGTTGCGACCCATGTGAACGAGGGCACAATTACTTCATCACCCGGACCGATATCCATCGCCGCAAGAGCCAAATGCAAGGCTGTCGTGCAGCTTGTTGTTGCAAGCGCATGCTTCACATTATGGCGTTCGGCGAAGCCTTTTTCGAATTCGGCAACTTTCGGTCCTTGCGTGAGCCAACCCGATTCAATCGGCGCCCGCACGGCCTGCCATTCTTCTTCACCCATTGAGGGCAGCGCGATCTGGACGGTTCTTTTTGCCATGGTCATGGAGTATTGCTTTCTTCGCTCAAGCTGATTTTGCGCGGCGGGCTTCAACTTCAGCCTTGTGGGTGGCACGCCAATCAATCAGACGACGCAAGCCCTCTTCAAGGTCGATATTGGCGGTGAAGCCGATTTCTTTCGACGCGCGCACGGGTGAACCCACGCGGTTACGCACAAGAGTAGCTTGCGAACGCGGCGCATAATTGATCGGTTGATTGCAGCCCGTGAGGTTCAAAAGCATCTCGGCAATTTCTTTGA
>RFXE01000473.1 GCA_009921785.1 Alphaproteobacteria bacterium | reverse complement strand
GCGCCTTGGATCTATGTGGCGACCGCTGAAATCTGGGACGAGGAAATGCGGGAGCGGGTGGAACGGCACAAGGCCGACCGCTCCGAAGCCGGATGGATCACGGTGGAAGCACCCGTCGATCTCGCGGCTGCGCTAAACACCGATCACCCTGTGCTTGTTGATTGCCTCACGCTATGGGTGACTAATCTGATGCTCGGTGAGCATGACATTGAATCCGCAACCGAGCGGCTTGAGGCGGCGCTTCACGCCCGCAAAGCCCCGACGATCCTTGTGGCGAATGAAGTGGGCCTTGGCATTGTGCCCGACAATAAAATGGCGCGGGATTTTCGCGATCATGCCGGGCGGCTCCATCAGCGCCTCGCCGCTCAGGCCTCAAAGGTAATCTTGATGGTCGCGGGCCTGCCGCTGACCGTGAAATAGGCTGAAGCTGTGCAATCAAAGGCCATAAGCGCCCGGAATTTCCCATTATTATTCGGATAATTGCCGCCCTGCGCTCTTGCTCCCTTGCATGCCGGGCTGAAACGGGCTTGGATAGGCCCTTCGATGCCCTCAGAAACGTGACTAGACACGTCGTAAGGGCAGGAAAACACAAGGGAAACCCGATGATCAACAAAACCCTGAAACATGCTGCAGGCTTGGGCCTTGCGGTTCTTATGCTCGGCGCAACCGCCGTGTCGGCCAAGACACTGGTGTATTGCTCCGAAGGCAGCCCCGAAAGCTTCACGCCTGCGATGAACGGCACCGGCACCAGCTTCGATGCCAACCGTCCCGTATTCGACAAGCTCACCGCGTTTGAACGCGGCGGCACCAATGTGGGTCCGGGCCTCGCCACGAGCTGGGACGTGACCGACGGCGGCAAAACGCTGACCTTCCATCTCCGCAAAGGTGTGAAGTTCCATTCGGGCGTTAACGGCTTCAAGCCAACCCGCGATTTCAATGCCGATGACGTGTTGTTCTCGTTCAACCGTCAATGGAAAGATACGCACCCTTACTTCAAAGTATCGGGCGGCAAATATGATTACTTCAACGATATGGACATGCCGGCTCTC
>RFXE01000472.1 GCA_009921785.1 Alphaproteobacteria bacterium | reverse complement strand
TTGCTCACATGATCATCGCTCAACTTGAAGCCCAAGCTGATTATCGTGAACGACGCCAAGCGATTGAAGCGTTCAATGCAGATTCACCTTTGATCCGTAAGGGCCTCGCATTAACACCATTGAAGTTTGGTATTTCCTTCACGCTCACTCAGCTTAATCAAGCCGGAGCGTTGGTCCATGTTTATTCGGATGGATCAATCCACCTTAATCACGGTGGAACGGAAATGGGGCAGGGGCTCTTCCAGAAAGTTGCACAGATTGTTGCCGAAGAATTTGGTGTAGCGATCGAACGCGTGCGCATCACAGCAACTACAACGGGCAAAGTCCCGAATTCTTCGCCGACAGCGGCTTCTACCGGATCAGATCTTAACGGGATGGCCGCGTTGTTGGCAGCGCGCGCGATTAAAAATCGCATGGCGGCGTTTCTTTCATCGTCACGCGGTGTACCGATGGACTCAATCCGCTTTGTTGATGATCATGTGATAGTGGGCGATGAGAGGATTTCCTTTGGCGAAGCCGCTAAGGCTACGCATCAGGCGCGCATTCATCTTTCCGTATTATAAAACGCCAAAGGTTGAATGGGATCGGGCGAATGCACGCGGTCGCCCCTTCTATTATTTTGCTTATGGCGCGGCCTGCAGTGAAGTGGCGATTGATACGTTAACGGGTGAGATGCGTCTTGAGCGCGTCGATATTCTTCATGATGTCGGCCACTCATTAAATCCCGCGCTTGATATTGGCCAGATTGAAGGGGCCTTTGTGCAAGGTATGGGGTGGCTCACGACGGAAGAGCTCGTCTACGACAATAAAGGACGGCTCAGAACGCATGCGCCTTCGACCTATAAAATTCCGGTGGCCTCTGACATTCCGGCTCATTTCAATGTCACATTGTTTCAAGGCGCAAATCGCGAGGATACGGTTTTCCGCTCCAAGGCTGTTGGTGAGCCGCCATTGATGCTGGGCATCTCGGTCTATTCAGCGATTCTCAATGCGATTTCTTCTTTGAAGCCTGGAGCGCAAGTGCCGCTTGATGCACCCGCAACACCAGA
>RFXE01000471.1 GCA_009921785.1 Alphaproteobacteria bacterium | reverse complement strand
GAGCAACCGCGTGGGGATCTTGTCTTCAGTCAAGATCCGGAAGGCCGTGCGCACCATCGTGGTCCGCGCCACTTCGCCGAAGGTGCCGATATGCGGCAGACCCGAGGGGCCATAGCCGGTTTCGAAGAGAACCTCTTGGCGGCCGGTGCGTTTCAACCGCTCGACGAGTTTCCGTGCTTCTTCAAAAGGCCAGGCGGCGCTTTCGCGCGCGGCGGCAA
This sequence comes from Alphaproteobacteria bacterium, assembly GCA_009921785.1. Lineage (GTDB taxonomy): Bacteria > Pseudomonadota > Alphaproteobacteria > Rhizobiales > Beijerinckiaceae > CAIUPE01. Next base: position 832 of record RFXE01000471.1, on the reverse strand, counting down.
GAGCGGCGGGGTCGGCAATCAAATCGGCAATCGCGGTCATGGGCACACAAGTCACATATCAAAAGGGGGAGGGAAGGCGCGCACCCTAATGCACTTCCTTTGACGGGGGAAGGGCTGCCCGCAATTTCGGCTTTTTTCTTTAAGAAAAAATTGGCGGTGTAAGGCGTGACAATGATCGACTGTCTTATCGGACAGGTGAAACTTAGAGCCACAGTCGTCATGCTATCAGAATGAAGGGTGATAGCGCCGCATATGTTTCAGAGCGAGAGGGGCAAACAAAAACGGTGCCCCATAAAAACAACGCGCCCGATCTACATGCGATTTTGCAACGCTATTTTCAGCTGGATGTTGAAACGCTTGCCGATGCGATTGCGCTGGCCCGCGTTGAAAAGGTTACGCTTGATGCTTTTCTCTTGTCACGGAGTTTGATTGGTGAGGTAGAGCTTTATCGTGGTGTCGCCCAAGCGCTCCAAGTTCCCTTCATCAATCGCCCCTTCCGCCTCACGCAGGGCTATCCCTTCGAGTTGCTTTTATCGTCTGGCATCGCACGATTTGAAGATGGCACGGGCGAGGCCGCTGTCATCGCCGCACCGCGAGGCCATTTTTTTGAAGATTTAATGTTACGAGTTTTTTCAGGCGACAAAGCGCCACCAATTATATTGACCACGCCGTCAAATTTCAGGCGCGCAATCCTTACTCAATTTGGACGCACGCAAGCGGACCAAGAAGTTCATCGCCTTGGGCACGCCTTTCCTGAATTCTCGGCTGAACGTTTGAAGCTTCGGTCCTTTATTGGCTTGATGGCAATTTTGCCCGCATGTTTAGCATTAGG
>RFXE01000048.1 GCA_009921785.1 Alphaproteobacteria bacterium | reverse complement strand
ATGCAACGCTGAAGGTTGGACATGATCGAGCGTTGTAATCAGTGTTTTAGGACCAAGCGGATTTCCGCTCGGATCATAATAAACGCCCGTGCCACCGGTCGAATTCGCAGCCAAAATCAGATGATGATCGGCGATGGGGTCGGTTCCTGTATATCCCGCCGTGCTGAAGATTCCGCGCAGATCGAGAAGATCGGTCCCGACAGTGAAATCAGTGATATGACCGGCGCGGTTTGGCAAGGCTTTAAACACAAAGTCATCAATACCTAAGCCACCCGTTAACACATCCGCGCCTTTGCCCGCGATCAATTCATCATTGCCGGAAAGACCATTCATAATATTGCCGTAGAGGGTCGATTCGGAGATCATTAAATTATCAAGTTCATTGCCAATACCCGTCTGCGATCCCGCTGATGGATTTTTGCCAATGCCAATCAGGCTCATGTTTTCAACATTCTTGGGGAGGGTAAAGCTTTTAGATGCATTCAAAACAGTATCGATACCCAAGGAATATGTACTCTCGATGACTTTGCACTTACTTGTATAGACAAGGAATACATCATTGCCGAGGCCGGTCATTGTGTCATTACCGCCCCATGAATCAAAGAATGTATTTGGTGATGTTCCTGTCAAAACATTATTGCGCGCTGTTCCCTTGATTAAATGAGTTGTAGGCGGTGTTATCGGCAAATCAAAGAGCGCTTGAATAATCGGTGTATCCGGAAGCGCAGCATAGGCACGTATATAATCAATTTGCATGCGCGCCGGAAAAGGCGTCGTTCCATCAGGGCTGCCCGGCCAATCGCCACCGATGGCAAGATCGGCAAGCATATACATAGGCTTGTTCATATCGGGCGGCGTCGCTTGGCGGGCTACGGCGATACCATCAAAATACCACGTGATATAATCTTTTTCCCAATCGACTCCATATTTATGAAATCCTGTCGTCATACCCGGCGCATCAACAACGCCCCCCGCGACGAGATTACCATCATAATGAATAAACATCTGTAAGGTCGTGGGAAGGCTGCCAAGCATCTCCATAATATCAATTTCGGGGGGCCATGATTGATCGGTGGGCAACAGCCAGAATGCTGGCCATACGCCTTGTCCTGCAGGCAGTTGCGCGCGCATTTCGAAATAGCCATAGGTCTGCGCAAATGAATGAAAAGTCGTAATCATGCCGGACGTGTAAGCATGGCCTGTAATCGCTTGGATTTCCGGTGTTGCCGGCTTTCCTTCAATCGTCAAAACACCATTTGAAATTGTGTAGGGGTTAACGGAGCTCGTCGGCCCATAGAAGGGGTTGATATACCACTGAAGCTCACCGGTTGTTTCACTTGATCCACCACTAGAGCCGCTCCATGGATAAGCGGCTTCCCAAATGCCCGTTGAGCCATTCCAGAAGCTTATGGAATTAAACTCTTCATCGAATACGAGATTGGCCGTTAAATCTAGATGAAGGGGATCAATGAGCATTATACTATCTCCACATATTGAGATCTGGTCGCGTTTTACATGCCAAGTCGGACTAGAAGTATTAGGAGATTAGCCTAGAGATGCTGGATGGTCCGTCTCTTTACCTATTCGCACTCATCAAGCTTTTTTGAAAATATTCGCTTTAAGGCGAAAAAGAATACGTAGTAATGATCACTAAAATTAATGTTTAGAAATAGAAGGCGTAACTATTTCATGACTTAGGTCAATTTGAGATTTTACACGACCGTAGAGACCTCCCGTTAGGCCTCTACGGATAATACGCTCAGAAATGAAACGCTCAGCCAATAAATGACTTGAGGACCGCGTTAAACTTTTCCGGATTTTCAACGAACATGAAATGGCTTCCACCTTCGTCGGCTGAGAAAATTTCTAGCTGGCTACCCGGAATTTTTGAAGCAATCCATTGCGCCGCATCAATCGGGAAGATTGTATTCAACGCACCGCCAATAACGAGCACAGGCTTGCCAAGTTTAGGCACAATATTTTCGATCACATCACGCCAATCCTGGCTGCAATGATCAACGAGCAGGCGCGCGGCATAGGCGCCCGGCATTTTGAGCGCTTCACTTTTATTGAATGATACAATCTCATCACTAATTGAAGGACTGAAAAACGCACCCTTCAATCCATCAAGCACGGCTGATTGCGCATTCGCCACCCCGGCTGCTGTCGCATATAAAACATCCGGCGTGAAAGCCGCGCCCGTTTCTTTCAGCGCTTGTCCTTCGAGGCCAAAGCCATTTGTTACAGCAGGGGCTTGATCGATGAAGATAAATTTGGAAATTCGATCAGCGCCAAATTGCTCAATATAGCTCCACAAGATCGAAGCGCCCATCGAGTGGCCGCCAATCGCGATCTCTTTCAAATCACGCTCAAGAATGAATTCGCGTAAATCTTGTGCGAGACGCGCGATGCGGTAGCCGCTGCTCGGCTTCGGAGAATCGCCATGACCGCGCATATCAACAGCGATCACACGGTAACGGTCGCTCAACCCGTCAATTTGCGCTTGATAGCCCTTGGCACTTTGCGACCACCCTGGAACAAGAAGAAGCGTCGGTCCCGTTCCTTTTTCAATCGCGTTCAGTTTGATGCTCGAAGCCATGAATCCTCCGGTACAATTTTGTTGTTGTCGTTCGAATGACGATATCTAACCGCAGTTTCTGGGGCCGTGGCAAGGACTTTGGTGCGCCACGCGTCTTTATTCGTTTTATCGGAAATTTTGCAGGAAAATGCCCCAAACTTGCTAAATCCTATTTTGTTGCTAGGCTTCTAGAAAATACGGCCATGAGGCCAAAAAAGCAGTCCGTGGAACACGATCGCCGGGAGGAAGACTTGTCTGCGGGAGAAGGCCATTCCAGCGCGACCCCCATGCAATCGGATCGCGATCAGGAGGCTCCTGAGGGGAGGAGAGATCACGCCCATCAGCTCGATTTAAAATCGGCCTCTGAAGCCGGTCACGAGGCGATCCTCGCGGATGTTATTTCCAAGACAATCATTCCCACACTGTTATCTCAAAATAGCGGCATTTTAGCGCCAACCGATTTTGGACTTCATCCGAGTGAAGCCGATATCCAGAAATTAAGCGCTTTCATTCTCGGGCCAGACAATGCGGATGCGCTCGATTATATTTATTCACTCCGCGATCGCGGGATTTCGCTCGATTCTCTTCACCTTGAATTACTAGAGCCGACGGCACGCCATCTCGGTGAGTTATGGGATAAAGACGAGATCAATTTCTTTGATGTGACAGTTGGTATATCGCGGTTGCAGCGCATTGTTCATCATTTCTCCGATCTTGATCGTGTCGAGCCCTATGATGATAAACGTCGCGCTTTGATTATGGTCGCACCGGGCGAGGATCATAATTTTGGCAATCAAATTGTTCAAAAATTTATGCGCGCCGCCGGGTGGGGTGTCCTCACGCTCACGGGCATGGAAAGAGATTATCTCGTTGAAACCGTCTCTCGCGAATGGTTTGCCGTTATCGGTTTTTCGATTAGCGGCCACACCCATATTGATGCGCTTGCCAAGACGATTAAAGTCCTGCGTGCCCGCTCTTTAAATCCGCATATCGGCATTATGGTTGGCGGGCCGATGGTTGCCGCTAAGCCTGAACTGGTTGAGTATATTGGCGCTGATGGCACCGCGAGCAATGCCGCATCGGCCGTCATTTTGGCTAAAAAGCTTTTGGCGCAGGGCCTCGCGGCCGAGGCGGGTTTGGGTGCTTTAGAGCCTTAGGCCAGATTGTCCAAATTACTGAGCCAGAGCGCCGGCCAAGCCCAAGCACGGCTTTTCAGCGAAGAGAGCCATGGTAACGGACGGGACATTCGGCTTTGCTACGTTGAGTGTTCATAAAGCCATAAAGCCATTGTTTAAGGCATAAATTGCTGTCGGTATGAACTTTCGCGGGCGGTTACCCGAACGCCGACACGGTCATCTCGCACTGCGGTATGCGCCTGCGGCGGATCAAGCTTCGGAGGGAATATTCGGTTCTCGCCCGCTTCTGATCGCGCGGCTTCTATGGTAGAAAATCTCAAGGAATCCAGCGTTCCTGCGGCAGCTTAATTTTGGAGTGACTGTAATGACCCTGAACATCAGCCCTAACGATCTCGGCCATGTGATCGAAGCAGATCGCGCGAATGTGTGGCATCATCTGAGCCAACATAAAGCCTATGAGACGATCAACCCGCGCATCTATATCGAAGGCAAGGGTCTGAAGGTCTGGGACGCTTTGGGTAATGAATATCTCGACGCGGTGTCAGGCGGCGTGTGGACCGTCAATGTCGGCTATGGCCGCGAAAGCATTGCGAATGCTGTGCGCGACCAGCTCGTAAAGCTCAATTATTTTGCCGGCGCTGCGGGCACCATTCCGGGCGCGCTCTTCGCTGAAAAGCTCATTGAGAAAATGCCGGGCATGAGCCGCGTTTATTATTCGAATTCCGGCTCTGAGGCGAATGAGAAGGTTTACAAGATGGTGCGCCAGATCGCGCATCGTCATCATGGCGGCAAGAAGTGGAAGATCTTGTTCCGTGAGAGAGATTATCACGGCACGACGATTGCCACGCTCGCGACTTCAGGCCAGCCGCAACGCGCCGCGCAATATGGACCATTTCCGGATGGCTTTATTAGCGTTCCGCATTGCCTCGAATATCGCAAGCAATGGGATGTCGAAAATTACGGCGAGCGCGCAGCAAACGCGATTGAAGAAGTTATTCTGCGCGAAGGCCCTGATACGGTGGGCTGCATTGTTCTCGAGCCGGTAACAGCGGGTGGTGGCGTTATTGTTCCACCGAAGGGCTATTGGGAACGTGTGCAGCAGATCTGCGAAAAATATCAGGTTCTTCTTCACATTGACGAAGTTGTATGCGGCGTTGGTCGTACCGGTAAATGGTTCGGCTATCAGCAATATGGCGTGAAGCCTGATTTCGTAACCATGGCGAAGGGTGTGGCTTCGGGCTATGCGGCAATCAGCTGCACGGTGACGACCGAACGCGTCTTCGACATGTTCAAGGATGATGCCTCTGATCCGATGAGCTATTTCCGTGATATTTCGACCTTTGGCGGCTGCACCGCCGGTCCTGTCGCAGCTCTCGAAAATATGCGCATCATCGAAGAAGAAAATCTTCTCGAAAATACGGTGCTTATGGGTGAGCGTTGCCTCAAAAATCTTGAAGCCCTCAAGGCAAAGCACAATGTTGTGGGCGATGTCCGTGGCTTGGGCCTCTTCCTCGGCGCGGAACTCGTGGCCGATCGCAAGACCAAAGAGCCAATCGATGAAAAGCGCGTGCAGGCTGTCGTTGCCGATTGTTTGAAGCAAGGCGTGATCATCGGTGCGACCAATCGGTCGCTCGACGGGTTGAACAATACGCTCTGCCTCTCGCCCGCATTGATTGCGACGGCCAATGACATCGACCGGATTACCGATGTCATCGACCGCGCGCTCACCAATGTGTTCGGCTAAGCGGACCTAGGTTTTTTAAAGCGCGGCACGGAGGGGAGGCTAACCCTCATTTCTGCGCCGCTCTTTTTTTGTCCATTTTTGATAACGTTGCCACGCCAACGCCCGTAAAAGCCACTTTGGCGATGAAAATTACACTTGAAGTGCTGTGGGCTCTTTCGTCTCCATGCCGAATGGCCTATGGGCTCCCTGAGAAAATTTTACGCAGGGCCCCCAAGGCACATGATCCGTATCGAAAATATCAGCAAGCAGAATGGTCACCAGATCGTTTTCATCGAGGCCTCGGCCGCGTTGCAGCGTGGTGAGAAAATTGGTCTTGTCGGCGCGAATGGAACAGGCAAGACGACCTTGTTCCGCATGATTACGGGCGAAGAGCAGCCCGATGAAGGACAAATCATCGTCGATCGCGGCATGACGATTGGCTATTTCAGCCAGGATGTCGGCGAGATGAAAGGCCGTTCTGCCGTCGCTGAAGTCATGGATGGTGTCGGGCCGATAAGTGCTGTGGCGATTGAATTGAAAGCGCTTGAAACGGCGATGGCCGATCCCGAACGGTTCGATGAGATCAATGAACTCGTTGAACGTTACGGTGAAGTGCAGGCGAAATTCGAAGAGCTTGATGGCTATGCGCTTGAAAGCCGCGCGCGCGAAGTGCTTGCCGGTTTGAGCTTTAGCCAAGAGATGATGGAGGGCGATGTCGGCGTCCTCTCGGGTGGATGGAAAATGCGCGTGGCATTGGCGCGTATTCTTCTGATGAAGCCCGACGCGATGTTACTCGACGAACCGAGCAACCATCTTGATCTTGAAAGCCTGATCTGGCTCGAAGCCTTTCTCAAAAATTATGATGGCCTCTTGATCATGACTTCGCATGATCGTGAATTCATGAATCGTGTCGTTTCAAAAATTCTTGAAATCGATGGCGGTGAGCTCAACACCTATTCGGGTAATTACAAATTTTTCGAAGAGCAGCGCGAGATGAATGAGCGCCAGCAACAGGCGCGCTTCGAGCGACAGCAGGCGATGCTCGCCAAGGAAATCAAATTCATTGAGCGATTCAAAGCACGCGCCTCACATGCAGCTCAGGTGCAGAGCCGCGTGAAAAAACTCGAAAAGATCGACAAGGTTGAACCACCGAAGCGTCGTCAATCGATCTTGTTCGAGTTCCTGCCCGCGCCACGTTCGGGTGACGATGTGGTTGCCCTCAAAAATATTCATAAATCCTATGGTAGCCGCCGGATTTATGAAGGCTTTGATTTCAGTATCCGCCGTAAAGAACGGTGGTGCGTGATGGGCGTTAATGGCGCCGGCAAATCGACCTTGTTGAAATTGGTTACCGGCAATACGGAGCCTGATGAAGGTAGTGTTGCCATTGGCGGTAGTGTGAAGCTCGGCTATTTCGCGCAACACGCGATGGATGTTTTGGACGGCGAACACACTGTTTTCGAGTCACTCGAGTCGACATTTCCGCAAGCGGGGCAGGGTTCCTTGCGCGCGCTTGCCGGGTGCTTCGGATTTTCCGGTGATGATGTTGAGAAGAGATGCCGTGTGTTATCAGGTGGCGAGAAGGCGCGTCTTGCCATGGCGCGCATGCTCTATGATCCACCAAATTTTCTCGTGCTTGATGAACCGACCAACCATCTCGATGTCTTGACTAAAGATATGCTCATTAAAGCACTGGCGGATTTTGAAGGGACAATGCTCTTCGTTTCGCATGATCGACATTTTCTGTCAGCGCTCTCCAACCGCGTTCTCGAACTTACGCCTGAAGGAGTTCATGTCTATGGCGGCGGTTATACCGAGTATGTGGCGAGCACGGGACAAGAAGCGCCTGGCCTTCATAGCTGAGGCAGGTAAGACCTTGGTGCTTCGGCTGGAGCCTGTTACGCTTTGGGGTGTTTCGTCTGACCGAAGATCATGAACCCGCAAGATACCCAGTCCACTTTTTCTGTAAGCTCTTCGCATCAAGGCCGCGTCTTTGTGTTGGGTGCGACCGGAACCATTGGTCGTGCCACGGTTCGCGCCCTGAGAGATCGTGGCTATCACATTGTATGCTTTGTGCGGCTACAGCGTGATGGATCGCCGCATTTATCCAATCATGACACGCAACGAGATGATGCCGGTATTGAGTATCGCTTCGGCGACGTCACGGATATCAACTCACTTGTGCGCGATGGCTTTCGCGGCGAGCAATTTGATTGCGTTGTGTCCTGCCTTGCCTCACGGACAGGCGCACCGCGTGATGCGTGGGCAATTGATTATGAGGCGCATTCTCAAGCGCTACGGGTTGCAAAAGAAGCGGGTGTAAAGCAATTCATCATGCTGTCAGCGCTTTGTGTGCAAAAGCCGCGCTTGGCGTTTCAAGAGGCAAAGCTCGCCTTTGAAAAAGAATTGATCGAGTCAGGTCTTATATACTCGATTATTCGTCCCACCGCCTTTTTCAAATCACTGTCTGGACAGGTTGAACGTGTCAAACAGGGCAAATCATTTTTGATTTTCGGCGATGGGCGTTTAACGGCGTGTAAGCCGATAAGTGATCGAGACCTTGCTGATTATATTGCGGGATGCCTTGAGGATGAGACGCGATGGAACCGTATTCTGCCCATCGGCGGTCTGGGTCCCGCAATTACACCGCGTGATCAAGGCGATTATCTGTTTTCTCGCTTAAATCGCGCTCCAAAATTTAAATCTGTACCACTCGCGCTCATGACATTGATTATTGGCGTTTTGAGCCTCATCGGACGCCTTAATAGAGGGATTGCGGAAAAGGCAGAGCTTGCACGGATTGGCTATTATTATGCAACTGAATCCATGCTCGTGCTTAATCCGGAAACAGGGCGTTATAACGAGGCACTTACGCCTTCAACCGGCAATGATACACTTTTTGACCACTATGATCGATTGCTCGCGGATGAAATCCAACATGAGCGGGGCGATCATTCAGTATTTTAAATCGCTCACGCATCAATCAATTTTCTGATTTTTGCGGGACGCCCTTCAAGAGCGTAAATATCCGCCTGAAGCGCTTCTGTATCTGCGCGGTCATGCGTGGTGATTAAGACGGGAATGTTCAATCTATTTTTTGTCTCACTAATCATCGTGCGCATGAGATCAACGCGCGCATCGTCGAGTGATGTGAACGGTTCATCAAGAAGAAGAAGCTCGGGCTCAGACGCGATGGCACGCGCAAAAGCAACCCGTTTCGCCATGCCGAGCGATAACTGCCTTGGATAAAAGGCGCTTGCATCGTCAAGGTCCAAGGCTTTCAAAAGACTGTCCACAGGACCAGCGACTTCGATATTCTCGCGCACAGTCTTCCAAGGCAAAAGACGCGGCTCTTGAAACATCATGCCGATCTTTAATGGCTTCTTGAGCGTTTGCGCATCGTCTTGATCAAGCCCAGCGATCATTTTGAGCAGCGTTGTTTTGCCCGATCCCGAGGGACCCATAAGCGCTGTGACTGTGCCCTTTTCAAGTGTGAGGGTCAGCGGTGCAAGGATTGTTTGAGTGCCAAATGATTTTGAGGCAAAGGTGAATTTCATCACGCGTCACCCCGCCAGAAGCGTGCGCGCGTTTCCCAGGGCTTGATGATAAATGCTTCGATCAAACCAACAATGACCATAAAGCTCAGCGTGTAAACCATGATGCGGGCGAGATCGAATTGAGCAAAGAAGAAATTGATTTGAAAGCCTACGCCATTGTTTCGCCCGATGAGTTCAACGACGAGAACAATTTTCCAGATCAATGCTAGTCCATTGCGAATAGCAGCAGCTAAGAAGGGTTCGAGTTGCGGCAAGGTAAAATGGATGAATTTGTTCCATCCCTTGTAACCATAAATCGCAGCGACCTCGTCAAGCGATGGATCAAGCGCACGAGCGCCTTCGCGCATGGTGACGGCGGTATTTGGAATCTTGTTCAGAGCGACGGCAATAATAGCTGCTGTTTCGGTTAGTCCTAACCAAAGATAACAAAAGACGATGACAACAAGGGCGGGAAGATTGAGGGCAAATATAAGCCAGGGATCAAAAACAAGATTTGCTTTCGGCGAGCGCCCTAGCGCGAGGCCGAGCGCGGTACCAAAGAGAAGTGCTAAACAAAAGGCCCCTAATACGCGCAAACATGTTGCGCCGAGATGAAAGAACAAAGCACCGGATGTAAACTCAGTCTCGAAGGCGGATGCCACATCAAACGGTGTTGGAAGATAGCGGCTCTGCAATGAATAAGCGAGCACGGCCCATAACAAAATTAGGGCAATAGTTGAGAGAAGCGGAAGTAAGGGCGAACGGAGCATAATCACAATTTAACGGAAAGAAGAACAATCGAACAGGGGTCAATAGGTTGCAAAGGTGCCCTGAGCAAGTGTTGCTTGATCGCCGGTGAGGTCACGACCACCGATGGCGGCAAGGACAGTAAAAAGACGGTGTGCGGCTTCGATATTGATTTCGTTTGATGCGGGAATACCAGCGCGAAAGCCCGCTTTCAATGCTTCAAAATCTTTATCCGTTTGTACTTTCATCAGGGGACGCAGGCGCTCCCATTCAAAATTATCGGATGCAAGAATGGCCTTTGCGTCGCGTGAGGCCTTTGCGAGTTTTAAGGCTAAACCGGAATGGGCTTTGGCCCAGCCTTCTGAAAACACATAACCCAATAAGGGTGTTTCCGGATCAAGGCCGAGTGTTTGTGCTGTATCCGCTAGTGTGATGAGTTCGCGCGCGCCCTTGGCTTTCATTGGTTCAGCGAATTGCCAAAATGTGATGAGCGCATCGATACCGCCTCGCTCTAATTCCTCATTGAGAAGCGGCGGCGCTGCAAAGAGGGGTTGCGACTCTTGAGCAAGGTCAAGTGCGAATGTCTTTTGGGCATAGGCGCGGATCAAGACCCAACTCTTATCCGTCGGGCCTCCGGCAATGCCGATTTTTTTGCCTTTGAGATCAGCCAGAGTCTTGAGCGGTGATTGTGAAGTT
>RFXE01000470.1 GCA_009921785.1 Alphaproteobacteria bacterium | reverse complement strand
GGTGGTTGCCACCAAATCTGTGACTTCGGCGGCAGCGGTGGTGCTGGAGAATTCCACAGAGGTGCTACCGACCACTTGACCTGCGGTAAATCCGACCAGAGAACCTGACCAGTCACCTTTAGGAGTCACAGTAATGGCTGCACCTGTGGTGGAGGGGTTTAGCTGAACATAAGTACCTGCGGGTGCGTTGGTGAAACTCACGCTGGTTGCAGCAGGTGTGTAAGCCGGTGAGCTAAATCCTGTGAACTTGCCTGACCATGTGGCACCAGCTGCTGCAGTTCCAGACGTGGCACCGTTAACGAGTCCACTGAAGGCTTTGGCTACGTCCGCAGCAAGTATGGTTGCACCAGTTCCATTAGTTAACGTTAAACCAGCAATAGTGATTGCTTTAGTGCTCGCTAAATCGACAAATGTGACAGTCGGATTGATGGTGGACGTATTGGCCACAGTCAAAGCTGTGCCCGTGGTGCTTTCATTCAAACTGGCTTTGGCCACCAGCGGATCACTCACAAAACTGACTGATGTAGAGGCTGTAATGTATGAAGGTGAGTTAAACCCAGTGAACTTGCCAGACCAAGTGGATCCGGCAGGTGCACTGCCAGAGGTTGCTCCATTGCTGAGTCCACTGAAGGCTTCAGCTACCTTGGCAGCTGTGATGGTCGCACCTGTGGTGTTGGTCAATGTCAAGCCTGCGATCGTGACGGATTTGTCGGCAGCCAACGCAGCAAAGGTGACCTTGGGGTTGCCAGGTGTGCCATCGGAGATCTGAGCAAATATTTGCGCCAGCTCTGCGGCTGTGGCGCCTCCATTGGAGGTAAAGGTCAACCCGCCAATATTCACATTTTCGCCTGTTGCCAATGCCTGAAAAGTCACTTTGGTTTTTTCAGTCACCGCTGTCGATGTGTCGGTGCTGATCTTCAGCGAGCCACTTTTGAGAAAGCTGCCGCCTTCTTTGAACATTTCGGTGCCACTGGTGATGGCTTGGCGCGTGGTGGCCACTGTCGGCGAGGTGATGCCAATCACGTTGGCATTTTTCACTTCAGTGTCTGC
>RFXE01000469.1 GCA_009921785.1 Alphaproteobacteria bacterium | reverse complement strand
AATCGATAGCACCACAGGTGCCATCACCATCGTCGGCATCGGATCAACCACCTTCACAGCAACCCAGGCAGCCAATGGCAATTATGCGAGCGCAATAACGACTGCCACGCTCACAGTAACGGCGCCGCCGACCCCCACATTAACATTCTCAACGCCCGGTTCGGCCTCGGTCTCAATCGGAAATACGTTAAGTAATGTGGCAACCTCTACACTTTCGGGTGGAAGCTATGGATTGATAACCTATAGCAGCGCCACACCGGCGGTGGCCACGGTTGACACAACTACAGGTCTCGTTACTGCGGTCAGTGTTGGTACATCAGTGATTACAGCGATCCAAGCTGCAGTAATCGGTGTAAATCAAGCTGCCACGCAGACTTACACAGTAACCGTAACGCTTGTGAGCCAAACAATTACAATTTCAATTGCATCAAGTTCCATTCGTATCGGAGCTACTACAACAGCCACGACCTCCGGTGGAACGGGAACAGGCGCAATTACCTATTCGAGCCAAAATGCCGCTATCGCAACCGTCCATTCGACAAGTGGTCTCGTAACCGGCGTCAGCGCCGGAACGATTACAATAACAGCGACAAAAGCAGCCGATACAACCTATGCTGCAGCAACGGCATCAGTTTCCCTAACTGTTGAATCTGATGCACCAACACTCACCTCCATAAGCCCCTCAAGCGGCCCCACGGCAGGAGGCACTTCTGTCACACTCACGGGCACAAATTTTACCGGCGCGACAGGAGTAACCATTGGCGGTCGATCGGCAACGAGCGTTGTTGTTGTCAGTTCGACCACCATCACAGCTGTAACGCCATCAGGATCAGCCGGGACAGCGAGTGTTGTAGTGACAAACACAAGCGGATCGAATTCCGCAAATTCATATTTTACCTACAGCAATTCGGATCCGACAACTGACTCAAATGTTATCGGCATATTCGCAGCACAAGCCGCCCTAACCCAACGGGCGTCACAACAATTTATCGGCACTGTTGAGCAACGTGTGGAGGACATTCACGAAGATGACACAGAGGGCTTCAGAAA
>RFXE01000468.1 GCA_009921785.1 Alphaproteobacteria bacterium | reverse complement strand
GCAACGGTGGAGGGAATAGCAATCGTCAATACATCGAGTAGACGGCTTGTTACCGGTAGACCCGTATCAGCAAAATTTTTGCGGAAGCTCACTTTTTCGCTCAGCCGATAGGGGTATCGAACCCCACGAACAAAAGAACCGCGTCCCTGTTCAACCGACACAAGGCCTTGTTCTCTGAGATAGTGGAGCGCTTTGCTCGCCGTATGACGGTGAACATTATAATGATTTGCGATTTCAACAGTTGTCGGAAGTCCCGAACCCAATTCGTATGTGCCAGCGCGAATTGTTTCCGCTAACTCGTCAGCAATCCGACGCCACGCTTTCGTTGCGTTTTCCTGAAGCGTCATCCGACTTTTCCTTCCCTTTGTCACGAAAGCGTCACGCGACATGTATAGACCAATTTATATGACATTACGGTTACAGTTGTGCCTTCGAGGTTGATTAAAATGACGGCAACGAGCGTGAAGGACACCACGACAGAGGAGCGCTTAGAGTCCGAGGGCATGCAACACCAGCGTCGATGGTGGATGAGTGTTTTAGCCCGTTCGTCTCTTTCTGATCTTCAAGACCTTGCGCCGCTCATGCCCGTGAAAGAAACATATCGGCAAATTAAAAAGCCTGAGATCGGCACGGTGATGGTTGAAGCCCGGGCGGGGGGCGCAGGACGCCGCTTTAATTTTGGCGAAGCCACGATGACACGGTGTGTGGTTCAGCTTTCCTCAGGCGAATTAGGATTTTCTTACGCTTTAGGGCGAGACAAAGCCAAAGCTGAACAGGCGGCCTTGATTGATGCGCTTTTGCAAATGGGTCAGCACGATGTGAAATCTGCGATTATGTCTCGCTTGCGAGTCATCGAGGCTAAACTTTTAGCTGACAAAGACCTTCGGTCTCGTAAAGCGGCCGCAACCAAAGTCAATTTCTTCACTCTTGTTCGGGGAGAGGGCTGATGGCGGTTGCACCGCTCATACCGGGCTTTGCTGATCCCATCCTCGGATCGCAGTCCATTTTTCGTGACATGCTTGATGCGATGGCTCATCCCGGAACAATCAGA
>RFXE01000467.1 GCA_009921785.1 Alphaproteobacteria bacterium | reverse complement strand
CCAATCTTCTCGTCAATGGTGCCGGCGGTATCGCTGTGGGTATGGCGACGAATATTCCGCCGCATAATCTTGGCGAAGTCATTGATGCCTGTCTCGCTTATATTGCCGATCCCGCCATCGGTATCGATCGTTTGATTGAAATCGTACCCGGTCCAGATTTCCCCACAGGCGGAACAATTCTCGGGCGTGGCGGTGTGCGTGCGGCTTATCATATTGGTCGCGGTTCAGTTGTTGTGCGCGCCAAGGCGACCATCGAGACGGGCAAGCAAGGTCGCGAAGCGATTATCATCACCGAAATTCCCTATCAGGTGAATAAGGCGCATCTCATCGAGAAAATAGCCGAACTCGTGCGCGAGAAGCGTGTCGAAGGTATTTCTGATTTGCGTGATGAATCCGATCGTGACGGCATGCGCATCGTGATTGAATTGAAGCGCGATGCAGTTGGTGATGTGGTGCTCAATCAGTTGTGGCGCTTCACGCAATTGCAGTCGAGCTTTGGCTGCAACATGGTCGCGCTCAATGGCGGGCGTCCGGAAGTTTTCAACCTGCTCGATTTTATTCGTGCCTTTGTTGAATTCCGCGAAGAGGTTGTTAGTCGCCGCACGAAATTTAGACTTGGTAAAGCGCGTGATCGTGCTCACGTCTTGGTTGGTCTTGCGATTGCGGTCGCCAATATTGATGAGATCATTCATCTGATCCGTACCGCGCCCGATCCGAATACTGCGCGCGAATCCATGATGGAACGGGAATGGCCTGCGCAAGATGTGGCTGCACTCGTCGAATTGATTGCCGATCCGCGTCATAAAGTTTCGCATGAAGGCACATATCGGTTGTCTGATGCGCAAGCGCGCGCCATTCTCGAATTGCGATTGGCGCGTTTGACCGCGCTCGGTCGTGATGAAATTGCGGACGAGTTGAATAAGATCGCCGTCGAGATTGCCGACTATCTCGATATTTTGCGGTCTCGTTCACGCATCATGTCGATCATTTCGGATGAATTAAATGAAGTGAAGTCGGCTTACGCCACGCCACGCAAAACCGACTTTGTGGA
>RFXE01000466.1 GCA_009921785.1 Alphaproteobacteria bacterium | reverse complement strand
CCCGGCGCCCCGCCCGGCCAGACAGGCTCCCCCGCGCCCGCACGCATGATCCGCTTCGTCCTCCAGCGCCTGCTGCTGCTTCCGCTGCTGCTCGTCGTCTTCTCGATCCTCGTCTTCGTGATCGTGGAGGCGCCGCCAGGCGACTTCCTGACGTCCTACATCGCGACGCTGGCCTCCTCGGGCTCCTCGATCGGCGCCGAGCAGGTCGAGGCGCTGCGCCGCCAGTACGGCCTCGACCAGCCGATCTGGGTCCAGTACCTGAAATGGGTCGGCAACCTGCTCCAGGGCGACCTCGGCCTGTCGCTCGAGTACCAGCGCCCGAACTCCGAGCTGATCGGCGAGCAGCTCTTCCTCACCGTCGTGCTGGCGCTGTTCTCCTTCGTGCTGACATGGATCATCGCCGTGCCGGCGGGCATCTACTCGGCCATCCGGCAGCGCTCGGTGGTCGACTACATCCTCACCGTCGTGAACTACATCGGCGTCGCGACGCCGAACTTCATGCTCGCGCTCGTGCTGATGTGGGTGGCCTTCGCCTATTTCGGCATCAGCGTGACCGGGCTCTTCTCGCCCGAGTACCAGGGCGCGGAGTGGAGCCTCGCGAAGTTCCTCGACCTGCTCGCGCATGCCTGGCTGCCCTCGCTGGTGCTCGGCATCGCGGGCACGGCGCGGCTGACGCGCGTGATGCGCGCGAACCTGCTCGACGAGCTCAACAAGCCCTACGTGGTCACCGCCCGCGCGAAGGGCCTGTCCGAATGGACGCTGGTGCTGCGCTACCCCGTGCGCCTGGCCTTCAACCCGCTGGTCAGCACGATCGGCTGGTACCTGCCGCAGCTCTTCTCCGGCAGCCTCATCGTCGCGACCGTGATGAACCTGCCGAACATCGGGCCGCTGCTGCTGCGCGCGCTGGTCAACCAGGACATGTACCTCGCGGGCAGCATCCTGCTGATCTACTGCATGCTGACGATCGTGGGCACGCTGCTCTCGGACATCCTGCTCGCCTGGCTCGACCCGCGAATCAGGATGGATGGCTGACATGGCAGGTGCCGCCGCC
>RFXE01000465.1 GCA_009921785.1 Alphaproteobacteria bacterium | reverse complement strand
CCGGCACATCGACATTTGAAAATTCGAGACACATAAAACGCCCGCCGCGTTTCAACACGCGATACGCTTCTGAAAGCGCGCGATCAATGCGCGGCACATTGCGGATGCCAAAGGCGATTGTGTAAGCGTCGAAACTTTTATCCGGCAAAGGCAGCTCTTCCGCATTGCCCTGAACAAAATTGATCCGGTCCTTCAACGCTTTCGGTGTGCGGTCACGCCCCACTTCAAGCATGTCGCCATTGATATCGAGTACGGTCGCCGTAGCTTGCGCACCGGCGGCTTCCAACACCCGGAACGAAATATCACCAGTCCCGCCCGCAACATCGAGAAGGCGGAAAGGGCGCGTGCGCGCAGGGCGCAAGCTCGAAACGAGCGCGGCCTTCCAAGCGCGATGCAGCCCAAAGGACATGAGATCATTCATAAGGTCGTAACGGCGCGCGACTTTGTGAAACACATCATCGACTAGCGTCTGTTTTTGACCCAAGCGGACCGAGGAAAAGCCGAAATGGGTTTCGGCCGCCTCATCGCGGTCACCCGTTGTCGCTCGATTTTCCTGCATAACCATCATCATCCACTCGTGATCCGCCCGCGATCAAGACCATAGCGCAGGGCGCGTCAAGACGCTATGCCGGAGCCGGAAGGACCCGCCATGCCGGAATTACCCGAAGTTGAAACCGTCCGCCGCGGGCTCGAGCCCGTGATGACCGGACAACGCATCGCGCGGGTCGAGCAGCGTCGGCCCGATTTGCGCTTTCCCTTTCCGTCCCACTTTCGGGACCGCCTTGAGGGGCAGCGCATCCTCAGCCTGGGGCGGCGAGCCAAATATCTCCTCGTCGATCTTGGCTCGGAAGAGGTGCTGATTATGCATCTCGGCATGAGCGGCCGCTTTACGATTATCGATCCGACACAAAAGCAAAAGCCCGGCGCGTTTCATCATGAAACAGGCGGCTCAAGCCTTCACGATCATGTGGTGTTCCATCTCGAAAATGGTGCGCGCATTATTTACAACGATCCGCGCCGCTTCGGCTTTATGGATCTTGTGCCGCGCGCTTCGCTAGAGAGTTGCCGCCATTTCAAAT
>RFXE01000464.1 GCA_009921785.1 Alphaproteobacteria bacterium | reverse complement strand
CGCAGATGTATGAGCCGCGTTTGCAGCGCCTCACGGGGGCCCACAATCACGCGCGCCGACGCCGCCTCGATCCGGATAACATAAAGGGGCTCGCCTGACGCGATACCGAGCCCGCGTCTCTGCCCCACCGTATAATGAATGACACCGTCATGATGGCCCAGCACACGCCCATCGAGATGAACTATCTCGCCGGGTGTCGCTGCCTCTGGACGCATGCGTTCAATTACATCCGTGTAGCGGCCTGTCGGCACAAAGCAAATATCCTGACTGTCGGATTTATCGGCGACAGACAAACCAAATTCGACCGCCAATGCGCGCGTTTGCGGTTTGGTCAAATCACCAAGAGGAAAACGCAAAAACGACAACTGCGCATCCGTTGTGCCATAAAGAAAATAGCTTTGATCCTTATCAGGATCGATCGCGCGATAAAGACCACGCCGCCCATCTGGTAAAGCACGCGACGTTACATAATGACCTGTTGCCAATGCAGCGGCGCCGAGTTCACGCGCGGTTTCAAGCAGATCATGAAATTTGATTTTTCGATTGCATTCAATGCACGGCACTGGTGTTTCACCGGCAAGATAGGAATCGACAAAACGCTCAATCACATCTTCACGAAAGCGTGATTCATAATCGAGCACGTAATGAGGAATACCAAGCCGCTCAGCAACACGACGCGCGTCGTGAATATCTTGCCCCGCGCAACATGAACCTGCGCGATGAACCGCCTCACCATGATCATAAAGCTGCAATGTGAGGCCTACGACATCATAACCTGCCTGCTTGAGCATGGCCGCAACAACTGACGAATCCACACCGCCCGACATGGCGACAACCACGCGTGTTTCTGAAGGCGGTCCGTTTAAGTCCAGAATTGTCATAGAATTCCCGTTCGCGGTTTTCCGCGTTAAGCCCTTCCCTTAGCAAACTTTCCTTAGGAGGGTCAAAAAATCATTATTGAGGCAAGCCGCCGCCGATTTATCTAATTCTCAGAGATACGCCCGGATTTTGTTCTACCGTTCCGGTAAATTCGATGCCTGCTCCCTCGAATTGCTCTTTAATGGCAAGAAGGGTCTTGG
>RFXE01000463.1 GCA_009921785.1 Alphaproteobacteria bacterium | reverse complement strand
AAAGATTTCGGAAATGATGCAGGGTGATTTCAGGGGATGACGCGGTGAATTGCCGCAAATACACCGAATAAGGCTGTTTTTTCCTTGGCCGCCTGCTGGCAAATGCCTAAATACCTGAAGCGCTTCCTCAACCATTGTGATCCGTTCCTATGACCTCACTCGCCAGCCTTCTTGCATCCGGTAAACCCCTTGTCGCTGATGGCGCGACGGGCACGAATCTTTTCGAAATGGGCCTTGTCGCCGGCGAGGCACCCGAGATCTGGAACATTGAGGAGCCGGAGCGGATCAAAGCCTTGCATCAGGGCTTTGTCGATGCGGGTGCGGATATCATTCTTACCAATAGTTTTGGCGGCAATGCGCGTCGGTTGATGCTGCACAATATGCAAGATCGTGCGCGTGAAATTAACAAGCTCGCTGCATCCCATGCGCGCTCTGTCGCCGACAAAGCGGGACGCCCTGTTGTGGTTGCGGGTTCCGTCGGGCCGACGGGTGATCTCTTCGCGCCGCTTGGTCCGCTGACCGAAGCCGAAGCGGTTGATGTGTTTGTTGATCAGATGCTTGGCCTCAAAGAAGGCGGCGCCGATGTGATGTGGATTGAAACCATGTCCTCGTTGGAAGAAATTCGTGCAGCCGCGCATGCCGCGATCAAAGTCGGAATGCCCTATACCTTCACAGCGAGCTTCGACACTGCAGGCCGCACGATGATGGGCATCACGCCCGAAGGTCTCGTCGAATTTGCGGCCTCGCTTGATCCAAAGCCTTTGGCCATTGGTGCGAATTGCGGTGTTGGCGCGTCCGATCTCGTGATGAGTATTCTCGGCATGACCGCGAAAGAAGCGGGCATTCCGATCATAGCGAAAGCGAATGCCGGCATTCCGCATTTTGTCGGTGATGTGATTCACTATTCCGGCACACCGGAACTGATGAGCGATTACGCCTGCCTTGCTGTCGATTCAGGTGCGGCCATCATCGGCGGGTGCTGTGGTACAAGCTTCACGCACCTTGCCTCGATCAGCAAAGCGGTGCAAGCGCATCATAAAGCCGCGCGGCCGGATGAAGCGAGCGTTGTTGAAAAGCTTG
>RFXE01000462.1 GCA_009921785.1 Alphaproteobacteria bacterium | reverse complement strand
ATAGCAAAGCGGTTATGCACCGGATTGCAAATCCGTGTAGGTCGGTTCGACTCCGGCTCGCGCCTCCACCCTACATTGCAAACTGTTCCGCACAGTTTGCAATTCTGTTCTGCTACTGCAACACACACACCAGTTGCACACAATTCGCACAGTTGCGTACATAAACAACGCTGTGCAATTTGCAACACGCTGTGCAATTTCAGCAGATTGCACAACACCGTTGTACAGCAGTGAAGCAAACACAAGTTGACTACGCACAACTTGCTCAGCAACTGCTGAGTGCTGACAGAAACAACAACAGACAAGCGATAACTGCACTGGTTCAAACATTTGCAGATGTTGTTGCACGCACAGCAGTTGCACAAATACACTATTTGCGTGATGGCGAACTTGTGGTGTACAGACGGGAACGTAGTCGCGTGTGGCAATGTCGTTTTAAGTTGTACAGCAACGCTTGGTATCGTGTGAGCACACGCAAAACAGATTTAGATTACGCAAAACAACACGCTGGAGAGTTGTACGACGAAGCGCGATACAGAGAACGCTTGGGAATTGCAGTCACGCAACGAAAATTCAGCGAGATTGCACGTGCAACTGTTGACGAATTGAATAAAGATTTAGCGGCTGGAACTGGAAAAAAAATTTACGCAGATTACATCGGCATTATTAACAAATACTTTGTGCCATTTTTCGGCGAACGTTATTTGCAAAACATCAAACACACAGATGTTGCAGAGTTTGAACGCTGGCGAAATGAACGCATGGGCAAGAAGCCCAAATCCAGCACACTTATGAACTTTGCCAGTGCATTTAATCGCGTTGTGCAAACAGCAGTAGCGCGAGCGTGGATCAGTGAACGTGTTGCAATACCCAAGTTGACACGCAAAGGTGAACGTGGACAAACACGTCCAGCATTTAGTGCAGAAGATATTGAACGACTGCGCGGCAAATACTCAGCATTCGTTGCACAAGCCAAAACTGCAACAGAAACTGCCAGACGTGAATTACTTTGTGACTACGTGGAAGTGCTGTTGTTGACTGGCATGCGACACGGAACTGAAAGCAAGAACATACAGTGGC
>RFXE01000461.1 GCA_009921785.1 Alphaproteobacteria bacterium | reverse complement strand
AATTTTTAAAGTAGTGTTCAGAAGGGTAACATCCATCATGTATCGCGCGGTCACCCGCAATATCTCGATCACGGCCAAGCCATCATACATGCCGGAGCAGTCGAGTGCTGAGCAGAGCCGCTATTTCTGGGCCTACACGATTGAAATTGTGAATCAGGGCGATGAAACAGTCACCCTGCTCTCCCGCCACTGGATCATCACGGATGGCGAGGGCAAGACGCAGGAAGTACGCGGCGAAGGCGTGGTTGGTGAACAACCCACCCTCTCGCCCGGCATGAGCTTCACTTATACGAGTGGCTGCCCGCTGACGACACCGCAGGGCATCATGAAGGGCTCTTATATTTTTAAAAATGATGCAGGCGAATTATTTGACGTTGCAATCCCCGCCTTCTCGCTCGATCTGCCCGAAGCGAAGCGGGTGTTGCATTGAGTATTTTGTCTTTGTGAGCACGAACCCTAAAAAAACGGCCCCTTAATCGGGGCCGTTTTGCTTCAGAAATGGCACATAACGCCAGTTTGTCGCCGTTCTCTTTTCCGTCATGACCGCCCTTGGGGCGGTCATCCGCGACTTGGAAATCTAAATAAGGAAGACGTAGATGGCCGGGACAGGCCCGGCCATGACGATTATGTGTTCTAAGCGTTTCAGTAACGCTGATTACTCGCCCTGCGCTTCGCCACCTTCGGTTGCGGCTTTTGCTTCGAGGTCTTCACCCGTTGTCTGATCGACAGCCTTCATCGACAAACGCACTTTGCCGCGATCATCAAAGCCCAAGAGTTTCACCTTGACCTTGTCGCCTTCCTTCACAACGTCGGTGACCTTGTTCACGCGTGCCGCAGCGAGCTGCGAGATGTGAACGAGACCGTCCTTCGCGCCGAAGAAATTGACGAAGGCGCCGAATTCGGCGGTCTTCACTACGGTGCCATCATAGATAACGCCGACTTCTGGTTCGGACGCAATCGACTTGATCCAGTTGATCGCTGCCGTGATTGATGCACCATCGCTTGATGCAATCTTCACTGTGCCGTCATCTTCGATATTGATTTTCGCGCCCGTCTTTTCGACGATTTCGCGGATGACCTT
>RFXE01000047.1 GCA_009921785.1 Alphaproteobacteria bacterium | reverse complement strand
GCCCCGCTCGATGGCGGAATCGATGGCTGAGGAGGTTTTGGCCGTAACAACCCGGTCGCGCCTATGGCCGACGCTGACCGCCATGTCGATGGCATTGCCGATATTGCGAACGGCGATCCCGCCCAATCTCATCCCCGGAATGCGAGCGATCTGAACAGCGAGATCGGTGCCCATTTGCCCCGCGCCAACCACGCCGATGGAGACCGGACGACCCTCGGCCTCGCGGCGGGTCAGGTCAGCTAAAAGCGGAGAAACGCGCGCTATCATGTAAATTTCCTCTGACGCTTCATACTGTCAATTAATCCTAACAGTCTCAAGCGTGACGCAAAAGGTATGCGCGAAGCCCCCCGCTCGGCAAGCCATGATTTTCGTAAATTCAACGGCACAAATGTTACCCCCGAGGACGGGCAAGCCCTGCTTTCGGCCTCGTATGATCGGCCGGTAACGAGGTGGGGAGAGTTTCGGGGGAGGGACTCTTCTAAGGTGAAACCACAGCCAAAATAGGGTAGAAAAATAAAGACGAATCAATGCGTTCCGCACGATTACCCGCCAGGACATCTCCTCAATGACCGATTCAGACCGCCGCGACGAGGCCGCCGAAGCCTATGGAGCCGAATCCATCAAGGTTTTGAAGGGGTTAGATGCCGTACGTAAACGCCCAGGAATGTATATCGGCGACACTGATGACGGCTCCGGCCTGCATCACATGGTCTATGAGGTTGTCGACAACGCGATTGACGAGGCGCTCGCCGGCCATGCCGACCTTGTGACGGTGACGTTGAATGCCGACGGCTCAGTGACGGTCACCGATAATGGTCGCGGTATTCCGACAGATATTCACCCCTCCGAGGGCGTTTCCACCGCCGAAGTGATCATGACCCAGCTCCATGCGGGCGGGAAATTCGACCAGAACTCCTATAAAGTTTCCGGCGGCCTTCATGGCGTCGGCGTGTCAGTCGTCAACGCGCTCTCTGAATGGCTGAAGCTTCGCATTCGGCGCGGCGGGCAAGAACACGCGATGAGCTTCACCCATGGTGTTGCCGACGCGCCGTTGAAAGTGATTGGCACCACTGATCAACGCAATGGCACCGAAGTTACATTTAAGCCGTCTGCCGAAACCTTCACGATGGTCGAGTTTGATTATGCGACGCTTGAGCATCGCTTGCGCGAATTGGCCTTTTTGAATTCAGGCGTGCGAATTGTCCTAACTGACTCGCGTCGTTCTGAAACAAAAGTCGAGGACATGGTTTATGAAGGCGGGTTGATTGCGTTTACGCGTTATCTCGACCGTGCAAAATCACCGCTGATCACCGACCCGATTTATGTAACGACGGAAAAAGACGGAATCACCGTCGAAGTCGCGATGTGGTGGAATGATTCCTACCATGAGAATGTGTTGTGCTTCACAAACAACATTCCGCAGCGCGATGGCGGTACGCATTTGGCGGGCTTCCGTGGTGCGCTCACGCGTCAGGTTACAAATTACGCCGAGCAGTCCGGCATCACGAAAAAAGAAAAAGTCACGCTGACGGGCGATGATACGCGTGAAGGCCTCACCGCCATTTTATCGGTGAAAGTGCCTGATCCAAAATTCTCCTCGCAAACAAAAGATAAGCTCGTTTCGTCCGAAGTGCGCCCTGTTGTGGAAAGCGCGCTCGGTGAATCGCTGGCGACATGGTTTGAAGAACATCCTGCCGATGCCAAAACCATTGTCGGCAAAGTGGTGGAAGCAGCGGCGGCGCGTGAAGCGGCGCGCAAAGCGCGTGAACTCACACGGCGCAAAGGCGCGCTTGATGTTGCCAATCTTCCCGGCAAGCTTGCGGATTGTCAGGAACGTGATCCAGCCAATGCTGAAATCTTCATCGTCGAGGGTGACTCGGCCGGTGGCTCGGCGAAACAGGGCCGCAACCGCGAATATCAAGCCGTTTTGCCGCTGCGTGGTAAAATTTTGAATGTTGAACGTGCGCGCTTCGACAAGATGCTGTCGAGCCAAGAAATCGGCACGCTGATTACCGCGCTCGGCACGGGCATTGGCAAAGACGAATTCAATGTCGATAAATTGCGCTATCATAAAATCATCATCATGACGGATGCTGACGTTGACGGCTCGCATATTCGTACGTTGCTTTTGACTTTCTTCTTCCGCCAAATGCCGGAATTGATTGAGCGTGGTCATCTCTATATTGCGCAGCCCCCGCTTTACAAAGTAACGCGCGGCAAATCGCAGCAATATGTGAAAGACGAACGCGCGCTTGAAGATTATCTCATCGACAACGGCATTGAAGGCGCGATTTTGCGCCTGGCGTCGGGCGAAGAGCGTTCGGGTCTTGATCTCAAAAAACTGATCGATGAATCGCGTCTCGTGCGCACGGTGCTCGGCGGATTACACTCGCGTTATGACAAGACGATTGTTGAACAGGCGGCTATTGAAGGTCTGTTGAAACCCATCACTGATGTGGCGGCCGCCGAACAAGGCGTTACCGCATTGGCGGCACGGCTTGATGCGTTGGCTGAAGATACAGAACGCGGATGGACCGGTCGCATAGAGAAGAATGGGTATAGTCTCGAGCGTATCGTGCGCGGCGTGAAGCAGGTTGCCAATTTGGATCAAGCTTTGCTTGCCTCTGCAGACGCGATGAAACTCTCAGAACACTCCGCAACGCTCGGTGATGTCTATAGCCAGCCGGCGGCACTTTCGCGCAAGGGTGATGACACGGTTGTCACTGGACCTGTTGCTTTGTTTGATGCCGTGACGGCCGTTGGCCGCAAGGGTCTCTCCATGCAGCGCTATAAAGGCTTGGGTGAAATGAACCCTGAGCAATTGTGGGAAACAACGCTTGACCGCAATGTGCGGTCGCTCTTGCAAGTTAGAGTGCGTGAAGCGGTTGATGCGGATGACATCTTCACAAAACTCATGGGCGATGTTGTCGAGCCGCGTCGCGAATTCATCCAAACCAACGCGCTAAGCGTTGCGAATTTGGATGTGTGAGTTTTAGTTTATAAATAAGAGACCTTCGTGTCCTCATCCTCTTCTGCCTTCGCGTCGCGCGATTATCGCTTTTTCTTTGCCTCGCGCGTTTTATCGGCGCTTGGCCATCAGATGGAAGTGGTGGCGCTCGGCTGGCTCGTTTACGCCATGACCGAAAGCGCCTTTGCACTCGGTTTAATTGGGCTTGCCTCTTTCTTTCCGGTTCTCTTGATGTCGCTCGTGTCCGGCCATGTGGCGGATCAATTCGACCGCCGCAAAATCGCCATAGCCTGCTACGCTCTCATTACGCTTGCATCCGTAGGCTTAATCATATGCGCGTCGATTGGGCGCGATGCGCTTTATGCGGTTTATGCACTGACGGTGCTTTTGGGCATTGCGCGGTCTTTTTCAAATCCTGCGACGCAAGCCTTGATGCCGACGCTCGTGCCACGCGAGGCGCTGCCGAATGGTATTTCTTGGAGCACATCGGCTTGGCAGACGGCGTCCATTGTTGGACCGGCTTTAGGCGGTCTTCTTTATGCGCTGGGGCCGCAAATCGTTTTTGCCGTTGCCGCTTTAATGTTTGTCTCTGCGGCATTCTCGCTTTTTGCCATCAAGACCCGCCGCGCGCCGCAAAAACGCGAACCCGCAACGCTGACGGCCGCGCTTGCGGGCATTCGTTTCATGCGCGAGAAGCCGGTGATCCTCGGTGCGATTTCGCTTGATCTCTTCGCGGTGCTTTTGGGAGGTGCCACGGCGCTTCTTCCGATTTACGCGCGCGATATTTTGATGACGGGACCGTGGGGCTTGGGTCTTTTGCGCGCCATGCCGTCGCTCGGTGCGGTCCTGATGGGTGTGATGCTGGCGCGGTTTCCGCTTGAGCGGAAAGCGGGCTCACGCATGTTGGTCTCTGTAGCGATTTTCGGTTTAGCAACGATCATCTTTGGCGTTTCGACAAATCTCTATCTCTCGATGGGTGCTTTGTTTGTACTCGGCGCGTCCGATATGATCAGCGTCTATGTCCGGCAGACGCTTGTGCAAGCGGAAACACCGGACGCGATGCGGGGCCGTGTATCGGCCGTATCGACCGTCTTTATCGGCGCGTCGAATGAATTGGGTGAATTTGAAAGCGGTATGATGGCGGCGGCACTCGGCACGGTGCCTTCAGTTATTGTTGGTGGCCTCGGATCAATTGTTGTCGTCGCGCTCTGGGCGTGGTTTTTCCCGTCACTGCGAAAGCGCGATCATTTGATCACACCGCATGATACTTGATCTGATTTAAATCTTAGTCCGTCCCATCGCGTGGCAGAAGCCGAACGATTTTTTCAGACGAGGACTGATCAAGCGCATTTTGATCTTCAAGCTCCATCGATGTAATTTTTTCTGCACGACGCGCAATCTTATCCGTTGATGTCGTGATCTGTTGGATATCGGTTTGCGCTTGGTTGAAATGCGAAGCCAGTTTGCCGACGCGATCACTCAGACGATTTATATCATCTAGAATTTTTCCGACCTCGCTTTGCACGAGATGGGCCTGCTCCCGCATGCGCGAATCTTTCACGATGACCTGCAGCATTTGCACCGCCATCATTAAAAGAGACGGAGAGGCAATCATAATGCGCGCGCGTTGGGCCTTTTGAATAAGGTCGTCGAAAAATTCATGCAGATCTGCGTAAATTGATTCCGACGGAACAAACATGATCGCCAGTTCCTGCGTCTCGCCCTGAATAATATATTTCTCAGCAATGTCTTTGAGATGGGTTGAAACATCTGTGCGTACACGCGCAACCGCCAGCTTCTTTTCATCATCACTCTTGGCATCGCGAAAGGCGGTGATGCTTTCCAACGGAAATTTCGCATCAATAACCAAAGGGCGCGGATCATTGGGTAGATGGATAATGCAATCAGGACGCTTGCCGCTCTTAAGCGTTGCTTGAAATTCGAAACTTTGCGGGGGCAGCGCGTCGCGAATAATCGCTTCCATCCGGCCTTGGCCAAAGGCGCCGCGCGCCTGTTTGTTGGAGAGCACTTCTTTGAGCGTCATCACTTCGCTCGTAAGTGAGGTGAGATTTTTCTGCGCGGCATCGATCACCGCCAGTCGCTCATTCAACTTAGAGAGACTTTCAGTTGTCTCTTTGACATTTTCTTTGAGGCCGTCGCCGACGCGGTTTTGCAAACTGTCGAAACGTTGCCCGACGCTTTGGGTGAGCGTCTCAATGCGCCCCGTCACTTCCGCCTGAAGCCTCTTTACCGCTGCCATTTCATCATCAAGGCGACGCTGACGCTCAAGCGCGGCCGATGCTTCGAGCATACGGTCTTCGCGCGCTTGTTTCAGCGTCTGCCCGAGCCAGATCAAAACGCCGAGCGCGATGAGCCCGATCGCAATCAAAAGACTATCAATGACAAAGCTCATGCGGGTCTCGCTTATATAGTGGTGAGCCCAAGCTTTAGCAGGCTCAAAGAGGGCAATCAAGAACAAATCAGGAACAGTTTGACGAAAGCGTGAGGGATGATTATCTCACGCCCTATGAGCCTTCTACCTCTTGTTATTTTACCCGATCCGCTCTTGCGCGAAATCTCAAAGCCCGTCGCTGACCTCGACGGGCGCGTGAAGGCATTGATCGAGGATATGTTCGAAACCATGTATGAGGCGCCGGGCGTGGGCTTGGCCGCCGTACAGGTGGGTGTTACCCAACGCATCGTTACCATGGACGCGACGCGCGGCGATGATGACAAAGAGCCGCTCGCGTTGATCAATCCGGAAATCATCTGGTCGTCGGATCAACTGAGCGATTATGAAGAGGGTTGTCTCTCGATCCCCGATTATCACGAAGTCGTCACACGTCCCGCGAAAGTCGGCGTGCGCTTTTTGACTCTCGCCGGTAAAATCGAAGAGCGCGAAATGGAGGGTCTTGCCGCCACGGTCATTCAGCATGAGATCGATCATCTGAATGGCAAGCTCTTCATTGATCACCTCTCGAAGCTCAAGCGCGACCGTGTGCTGAAAAAATTCCAAAAGATTGCCCGCCATCAAGGCGGCGCGTGAGGCGCATGCGATGAGCTTGCGCATCATCTTTATGGGCACGCCGGATTTTGCGGTCCCGACACTCTCTGCGTTGATTGGGTCGGGCCATGAGGTTGTTGCGTGTTACACGCGTGCGCCGGCACCGGCCGGTCGTGGTATGGCGCTCAAGCGCTCACCGGTACACGAGGCGGCAGACCGTTTTGCGATTCCGGTTTTAACACCTTCGACTCTGCGTGATGATGAGGCACTTGAAATTTTTAAAGCGCATGATGCCGACATCGCGGTGGTCGTTGCCTATGGCATGATTTTACCAAAGGCGATTTTAGAGACACCGCGTTTGGGGTGCGTCAATCTCCATGCGTCACTTTTACCGCGTTGGCGTGGGGCTGCGCCCATTCAACGCGCGATCATGGCGGGTGATGCCGAGACCGGTGTCGCCGTGATGAAAATGGAAGAAGGACTCGATACGGGTCCGGTCGCTATGGTCGAGCGGTTAAAGATCACAGACTCGCTCACGGCTGGTGAAGCGCATGATCGCCTTGCCTTGTTGGGTGCGGATCTGATGCAGCGCGCGCTCGCCGCTTTCTCGCGTGGGACGCTTGCTTTCGTACCGCAAGCACCAGTGGGCGTGGAATATGCGCGCAAGATTTTGAATGAAGAGTGCCGCATTGATTGGTCGCGTCCTGCGAAGGATGTGCTTCATCACATCCATGGCCTTTCGCCTTTTCCCGGCGCGTTTACTTTTGCTGATTTTGGCAAAGGGCCTGAACGGTTGAAAATTTTGCGTGGGTCACTCAGTGCAGGTTCGGGCTCACCCGGCACACTGCTTGATGACTCATTGACCATCGCTTGTGGCACCGGAGCCGTGCAGATTCTTGATCTTCAACGCGCGGGATCAAAGCCGATGTCCGCAGTTGAATTTCTGCGGGGCGTTCCGCTTGCGCGCGGCAAGGTCTTAGGCTGATGCCGCGTTTTAAACTCGTTGTCGAATATGACGGCACGCGTTTTCACGGGTGGCAACATCAGCAAGATGGAACAAGCGTTCAAGAAGCGGTTGAACGCGCCATCACTGCCTTTAGCGGTGAGACGCGGCGCATTGTGGCAGCGGGCCGCACCGATACAGGCGTTCATGCCACGCATCAGGTTGTCCATGTTGATCTCGAACGCGATTGGCCTTTGCGCACAATCGCCGATGCGATGAATGCGCATTTAAAAGGCGGCGGCGTCGCTATTCTGGATGCGCGCCGTGTGGCCGATATATTTGATGCGCGCATCTCGGCTGTTAAGCGGCATTATCTTTATCGCATTATCAATCGTCGCGCCTTTGCCGTGCTTGAAGCCGGACGCGTATGGCAAGTGAAATGGCCGATTGATGCCGCGCGTATGCAAGCCGGTGCTGATCGCTTGATCGGCAAACATGATTTTACAACCTTTCGCGCCTCCGAATGTCAGGCGAAGAGTCCTCTCCGCACGCTTGAGCGGCTTGATGTTGAACGTGAGGGCGATGAAATTCGTATTCGCGCTTCTGCGCGATCCTTTCTTCATTCGCAGGTGCGCTCGATTGTCGGCTCACTGATTTTGGTCGCGACGGGTAAATGGACCCCAGATGATCTGGAATCCGCTTTGAAAGCCTGTGATCGTTCGCGCTGTGGGCCTCTCGCGCCACCCGATGGACTTTATCTCGTTGGTGTTGATTATGACGGCGCCGATCAACCAGTTTAGCGTGAAAAGATAGATGCGATGAGCACCTCGTCATCAGGCCCGAACAACTTGCCCGCAAAACTTCTCAATGAAGTGCTGTCGGCGTTGCGTTTTTATTCGCGGTTCCCCGTGCCGTCCTTCGCTTTTGAAGGCGATCCGCACCGTGCGCCTGATTTTACGTCTTTGCCGCGTATTCTTCCGCTTGCGGGAGCGCTCATGGCAGTGCCGTCAATTCTCGTTGGAGGACTCGCGGCTTTTGTCGGTGTGTCACCTTTGCCGCTCGCGCTTCTTGTTGTTGCGACGATTGTGATTGTCACGGGTGCGATGGCGGAAGATGGTTTTGCCGATGTGGCGGATGGATTCTTTGGCGGTCACACACCTGAGCGGCGTCTTGAAATTATGGCCGATAGTCGCGTCGGCGCTTTCGGTGTTGCGGCGTTGATTTTGGCTTTGGGATTGAAGGCGACGACACTCGCCGCACTTTATGAGCATCACGGTGTGACGGCGCTTTCGGCTGCGCTTCTTGTCGGCGGCGCTTTGTCGCGTGTTGCCGGCATTCTGCCGCTTGTCTTTCTGCCGCCCGCGCGTCTGGGCGGAAAATCGGCAAGCGTTGGCCGTCCGGGCGTTGTGGTCACGACGATTGCCGTGGTGACGGTCTTGAGTCTGGGCGCTTTGATCCTGTTTTTTGGCGATATTCCGCCGCGCGGCATTTCGGCGGGTCTGCTTTTAGGATTTGCGAGCACTTTTCCGATGATGGTTCTGGCGCAGGTCAAGATTGGCGGGCAGACGGGTGATGTCGCGGGTGCCACACAACAGGTCGCGGAGATTGTGTTCTTTCTCGCGCTCTCTGTGGCATAAGAAGGCTCAGGAGCGCGCCATGAATGTCTCGACGCCTTGCGTTAAAATCTGCGTGATCGACCAGGTGACCGGCTATTGCATCGGATGCGGCCGCACGGGCGCTGAAATTGCGCAATGGCCGTTCATGCCGGAAGACGAGCGTCGTTCATTGATGGAAACATTCCCCGCGCGTCTTAAAGGCATGACGAGTCGCGAAGCGCGCGGCGGGCGTACACGCGAACGCGTGCGTCAACGTCAACGCTGAGTAACGCAGCAATCGCTCAAACGAGCGTTGTCCATAAAAAGCGCAAGACCACAATTAGCAAGAAACATCCAAACGCGACTTCAAGTTTGCGCTTTGGTAAGCGATGCGCGAGTTTGACGCCGTAAGGCACGGCCAACATGCTAGTAGGGATAAAAAGAGCTACGCCGAGCAAAGACACGAAGCCAAGCGATAAAGGCGGCAAGAGATCCATCTTTGGCCAGCCGGCATAAATATAGCCGAGCGCGCCGGGTATAGAAATCAGAACACCAAGGCCGGATGAGGTGGCGACGGCTTGGTGGATTGGGCGTCGATAGAGCATCATATAGACATTACAAAGTTGACCGCCACCAATACCCATGAGCGATGACAATAAACCGATGATAAAACCATAGATATTCAGCCAAAAGCCTTTTGGCATTTCACTTTTTAAAACCCAATTGTCTTTAGCGAAGAGCAATCGCAAACAGGTTAATGCGGCAATCCCAGCAAACAGCGTTTTGAATAAAGCAGGAGGTGCGAAACGCGCAACAAAGGAACCGGCAATAACGCCCAAGATGACAGGAACGGCCCATGCCTTCAAAAGAGCAGAATCAACGACGCCTTTTTGCAAATGCGCTCGGAAGGACCGGATGGACGTTGGAACAATGATTGCCAATGATGTGCCAATGGCAAGCGGCATCCGTACCTCTTCTGAAATGTTGAAGGCACGGAACAATTCATAAAGCACCGGAACGATGATGATGCCGCCACCGACGCCAAAGATGCCGGCGAAAAATCCGGTTGCCGCGCCTGCAATCAGAAGGCTTGCCGCCAACAAAAGCATAGTATCATAGCCTAAACCGTTCAGCATTGACTTTGTCCTTGCATTCTTTTTTTACGCCGCATCGTTGATGGATGGTGCAACAAGTGCGACCGCGTCTTTGAGAACTTGGAGCCTGGCACCACGCTTTACACCTTCGGTAGCAAGATGACGGCGATAAGAGCGAGCGCCGGGGCGCCCTTGGAACAACCCTAAGAGATGCCGCGTCATCGCATGAAGGGGCGTGCCCAGCGCAAGCTGTTTTTCAATATAGGGGAAATAGGCTTCAAGCGCTTCAAACGCATGGCTGTAGGGCGCCTCTGTTCCGAAGAGTTCAGGATCAACGGCAAGCAAGAGTTCAGGATTGTGATAGGCCGCACGTCCGAGCATCACACCATCAACATGGTGGAGATGTGTTTTTATGGCATCGACGGTTTCAATGCCGCCATTAATCGCAACCGGATAGGTGCCGAGCCGCTGCTTCAACCGATAGACACGCTCGTAATCAAGTGGAGGAATCTCGCGGTTTTCTTTGGGTGATAGGCCTTTGAGCCAGGCTTTGCGTGCATGAACCGTGAGCGCATCGCATCCCGCAGCCATCACCGCGTCGGTAAGGTGATCAAGCGCGGTCTCAACATCTTGTTCATCAACGCCCAAGCGGCATTTTACGGAGACCGGAATTTTCACAACCGCTTTCATGGCCGCCACGCATGAGGCGACGAGATCAGGCGTGAGCATCAGGCACGCGCCGAAATTTCCACCTTGAACACGATCCGAAGGGCAACCGACATTGAGATTGATTTCATCATAGCCAAAGGACTCGGCAATCA
>RFXE01000460.1 GCA_009921785.1 Alphaproteobacteria bacterium | reverse complement strand
TATCTATCTTTTGTTTGGGAGCGTTTTGTTGGGCGGACTCTTTTTTGGAAAGCCGCTTTTATCAGCGGTGCTTGGCACCGCGATGAGCTTGACGGAAGAGGGCTGGAAAATCTTAAGTCTGCGCTGGAGCTTGTTCTTCTTTGTTCTTGCGGCTCTTAATGAAGTGGTGCGGTTATTTTTTCCCGAATATTGGATTAAATTTAAAGTCTTTGGCGCAACACTTCTTACCATCGCCTTTGCAATGGCTCAAACGCCTCTGATGATGCGTCATGAAATCAAGACTGAAGAAGAAAATGATGTAAGCGATGCGCAGCCAAAAGCGTAATGCGATTTAATTCTCGCTTGCCGCTTTTGTGACGGCTTCGCCGAGAGCACCTTTCAGTGCTTCATCGGTTATTGGTCCGACATGTTTATAAGCAATGTTACACCATACACGCCCCACTCAATAGCAGCGCGCCCGGCTTGATCGGTACCAATGGCCGCATAGGGATTGCCTAACGCGCCAAGAAAGCGACGCGCATTATCAGACTCATCTTTGTAATTGATCCCCACGAGTTTGATACGCGCGTCTTTTGAAAGCTCGAGAAGCTTCGGATGTTCTTCACGACAAGGGGCGCACCAAGAGGCAAAGATGTTCACAAGTGTCACGGGCCCTGTGAGATCAGCTTTGCTTAAACCCGGCAAGGGTACACCATCGCGCGCAATGCCGGCTAAGGGGGGAAGCGTGAAATCAGGTGCCGCTTTGCCGATCATGGTTGAGGGCAGAGTGGTTTTCGGTCCGCGCAGAAGTTGAACGGCGAACAGAATCGAAAGCGCTCCAAAAATCACAACAGGAAGAATGAGCCATTTCGCGCGTGACGGCGCTTCATCACTCATCCTCTGTCTCCGTTGGAACGACGACGCGTACCGGCTTGTTCAAGAGAGATTAGCTCGCGCATGACTCGACGGTAGTCAAGCCAGATCGAAAGTGACACACCGAGCACAACAAGACCCGCCACCAGAAATGCCGCGAAAATATATCCGAAATGCGGATCATCCACCATGATCGCCTCCACTTGCGGCCATCAGCCTCATCGTGCGCAACCGACGTTGCAGAATTTCATTCCGCAT
>RFXE01000459.1 GCA_009921785.1 Alphaproteobacteria bacterium | reverse complement strand
GTTGGTAGGCAGCGGGCGTGCGGATGTACCACGCCCGCGCCGCTTTCTTCCTCAGACTTTTTTGCGCGGCCTTCGGGCCGCGCTATTTTTTTGAAATGATCTTTTCGTGCGTCTTGATCTTTTGAGTATCAACGCAAGTCAGCATAGCCTAAATTCATCGCCTCGCTTTCAAGCGATAGGATCACATCATAGGCAGCATGTGGCAGTGTCACGACGTCTCTGATCTTGAGCGTTTCAAGCCAAGCGGGGCGCGGCACTTGTCTAATAATCGATAGCAATGTGGTTTGAATAATCTCGCGTGTCGCTTCGCTCTTCGTCCCGCTTGTAATGAAGGGGAGGCCCGGTGTTTTGGGCGTATACGCGATAACTCTAAACTTTTCTGCCAAACGCGGATCACACGAAGTAAAATGAGCAAGCGACACGACGTCAATGGAGGCGATGTCAGCCCTTCCATCGATGACCGCCTTCAAGCTTTGCCGATGCGCACCCGTTACAATGACTTTAGAAAAAAATTCACCTCGTGCGCCGGCACGAGCGAGGCTGATGCGGAATAAATTCATGCCCGTATTGCTGTCATAACCGTTGATCGCTGCGACATGATTTTTGGCATCCAATAACGTCTGAAGAGGACTGTCGCGTGAAACGATGATGGCGCTTCCATAATAGGGGCCCTCACATTCGGCGACATCATAAATGGGTGTGGCAATCAGTGAGGCGCCACCGCAATGGCCGTGGGTTAAAGGATAGCCGCAAGTCTGGCTGAACAGCAGGTCGGGATCCGACCATAGGCTTTGAAGATCAGTAACCTGTGTCAGATCATCAGGGACATCGTCTATCCCCTGGGTACGCAGTGTCTTTGCGAGCGCGTGCCAAAATTCGGAATTCGCCGCCCGTAACTCGGGCGCGTCATACATGGGCAGTGCCGCGCGTGGCTTAGCCATGAGGTGAAGCGGGCAGTGACCCATCAGCACGCGGTGCGCGATTGGTCGGATGACGTGGCTCGTGATGCGATGTGAACAGATAGCGCCGGATCACATCGACATAGCCATTGTAAACATGGCCATGATTTTCGGTGATCAGGCGATCACGGTTCATCCGATACCATGCCGG
>RFXE01000458.1 GCA_009921785.1 Alphaproteobacteria bacterium | reverse complement strand
TCGCTCGCGATTGAGGCGCTTCCTAATTCAATAAGGAGCCTGGCCTGAAGCGGTGAAACGCCCATCACATAGGCGATTTGATCATCATAAAGCTCTTCCAGCGTTCTAAGAAGAAAGGCGATGCGGGGGCGCATAGGAAGCCGGTGAAGGATATTCTGAGTGGCCTTTTCCATGGTGGACCCCCCGCAGGGGTCGGCCTCATCAAGCCTAAGCGGCATTGCGCTAAGGAGGCTTTTTAAAAGCCCAAGCCTAAGATCAAGGTGATGCCCGTTTGACTGAAGGGAAATTTGAGCAGGATCTGAAAGAAGCTTGGTCAGAGCGTCCTCTAAAAGGGCGTCAGCCCGCGACACTTGGCCCACCAAAGCGCGTGAAAATCGGCGCAAGGCGGGAATTTCGGCAATCAAAGATCGGGCGAGGGTCATGTTACTTTCCAGATCTCTAATATAGAGGTTACGAATATTTAACTCTACAGATAGGGATAAGTTCCATCCCCATACGTAACCTTGATCTCGATCAAGATAATTGCCGAAATATTTTTTGGTTAAGGGAACCTCCGGGTTTGTCCGGAGTTTCCAACTTAGTTTTTTGACGTAGCGTATAAATCACGATGCCTTGATCCAGACTATGGAGATAAATGAATGACCACGCTCCCCCGTCGTGCCTTAATTCCCGATGTCCGCGAAGCCGGAGATCGTTCGATTGTGCGCTCGATTGATCAGCATATCGGACAGGAATTGAGGGCTCTTTACAACGAAGTTTTGGCTGAACCCATTCCTGATCGCTTTTTAAACTTAATCGATCAATTGGGTGCAGATGACCAAGCTTCCGCTAAGACCGTTGAGGAGGTTGAAGCATGAATGCTCCTGTCGAAATCCGAGCGCCCCAAGAGATTCGTACGGCTCTGATCGCTGCGATCCCCAATTTGCGCGCTTTTGCGATTTCGCTCTGTGGTAATGCCGATAGAGCAGACGATCTCGTACAGGAAACGCTTGTGAAGGCCTGGGGGAATATCGGGTCTTTTACGGCGGGCACCAATATGCCGGCATGGCTCTTCACAATCCTTAGAAATATTTTTTATTCGGAATATCGCAAACGTCGGCGCGAGGTCGA
>RFXE01000457.1 GCA_009921785.1 Alphaproteobacteria bacterium | reverse complement strand
GCGTGACCTTTGCCGTATCCATGCTCGAGCGCGTCATCGAGGAAAAAGCGCGCGGTGATTATCAAGCCGCTGCAAAGCTTCGGACAGAAATCACCGCGCTGATCGGCGATGATCTTTCAAAATTGCGTGCCGGATCGCCCGAGGCGATGAAGCTGAAAGAGGTTCTCGTCGCTCAAGGGGCCTGGAGCCAATATCTCGAAGTCGGCATTGGCCCCGATGCCGAGATTTTCACCAAGGCTCCGTCGATGGCGGCGGTCGGCACGGGAGCGGATGCCGGCATTCATCCGATTTCGAATTGGTCGAACCCGGAACCCGAAGTGGTGATTGTTGTGGCCTCAACCGGAAAAATCATCGGCGGGATGCTCGGCAATGATGTGAATTTGCGCGATGTCGAAGGCCGCTCGGCGCTGCTTTTGGGCAAAGCCAAGGACAACAATGCGTCTGCCGTCACAGGCCCCTTTATCCGTTTCTTTGATCAAAGCTTCTCGCTTGATGATTTACGCCAAGCCGTCGTCACCGTTCGTGTAGAAGGGCCGGAAGGGTTTTCGCTCGAAGGGTCATCGTCGCTCACAAAGATCAGCCGTGATCTTGCCGATCTTGCGGGCCAGATGCTCAACAAACATCATCAATATCCGGATGGCGCAGTGCTCTATACCGGCACCATGTATGCCCCAATCAAGGATCGTGACGCGCCGGGTAAAGGCTTTACACACAAGACCGGCGATATTGTCTCCGTGTCGTCTCCGAAACTGGGCTCGATTGTGAATCGCATGCGCTCGACGGCGGATTGCGAACCCTGGACCTTCGGCGCCTCGCATTTGATGCGCAATCTCGCAAAACGCGGGCTGATCTAGCTGTTCAGCCGTTTGAAATCTGCTATCGAACCGCCAACTTCTTTTTCCTCTGGCCAAAGGACCTCTGTGTCATGACCGAACACTTCAAAAATCTCATCGCAGGCGAATGGGTCGCGGGCGCCACTGTTTCGAAAAACATCAACCCGTCAGACACGAATGATGTTGTGGGCGAATATGCCCGCGCCTCGAAAGCGCAGGCCGAAGACGCGATCGCTGCGGCAAAAGCCGCCTTCCCCGCATGGTCACGCACCACGCC
>RFXE01000456.1 GCA_009921785.1 Alphaproteobacteria bacterium | reverse complement strand
CGAGGGGCACCAAGTAGCGCACGCGCGAGAGCTATCCGTTGCCTCTCGCCACCTGAAAGACGACTACCCGCATCACCTACAATTGTATCGAGCCTATGCGGCAAGCGCTCAACAAAAGTAGCAGAGGCACGATCAAGAGCTTCCGAAATCTCAATTGACCCCGACTGCGGGCGAACCCATTTTAGATTATCTTCAATCGACGCGTGGAAGAGCAAAGGGTCTTGACCAAGATATCCAATTGAACTCCGCCATTCTTGCATTGAAAATGAATCAAGCGGTTGATCATCAATTCTAATCACGCCCCCCGAAAGGCGCCGCAGCCCTAAGAGAGAATCAACGAGAGTCGTTTTGCCTGCCCCTGTTGGGCCTGTAAGAACAAGAAATTCACCCGGCGCAATTGAAAAGTTTACATCGCGCAAAACAAGGCGACCTTCGATTTCAACAGCTATGTGATCGAAAGACACGCCCACTGGATCGGTTGTTTTATCGAGTGTCTGTCGATGATCAGCAAGCGGCTCAGCTATGTTCCGCGCTTCACTCACCATAGACGCCACCGCATCAAATGCGGGAAGAACGAGGCTGATGGACTGTTGGCATTGCCGCAAACCGGTAACTTTTGGAAATAGCCTAACAAACATCGCGACGATCACAATGACCGCGCCGACATCAACTGCAAACACTAAAGGCCCCACAACAAGAAGGGCAATTACAACAAGAGCACTCGCATATTCAAAAAGAGCACGCACTATTTGAACATCAAAAGCATTCGCAAAAGTGAGATCACGCAAGCGATAGAGAGTTTTCGACAATCTCTCAACAGCACGCGTTTCCGTGGCGGTCGCTTTCACAAATTTTGCACCTTGGACGAGCTCATTCGCATCGGACTGAAGGTCGGCATTAACCACAGTCATCTCTTCGCCGATGAGTAGCCCACGCCGCACGAGGCCTACAGAAACGATAAACAGAAAGACGCCCGCACTAAAAAGAAGGGCAACGACGAGCGGCGCGATGACCAGAGCAACAAGAACTTGCACACCAATAAACAATACGGAAGAGAGAATGAGATTGGCCTGATAAAAGGCACCGCCCAAACGAATAGGCTCAGTAATC
>RFXE01000455.1 GCA_009921785.1 Alphaproteobacteria bacterium | reverse complement strand
GATAGGCCGCTTTAGGGGATCATTAACGAGATTGGGGGATAAAGGGATCAACCAAATAGATAACGCCTGCCGCGCTGAAGAGATTTTAATATGTTAGAGCAACCGCTTTACGATTTGACCGATGAAGATCAACCTGGCCACCCACATGATCTCCTGGCGAGACTTTACAGAGAGATTGGCATTTCAGCTGTAGCTGCTGCTTTGGAAGTTAGTAAAAGCGCCCCTAGTTCAGAGAAAATCAGCCACAGCGTCGACAGCACAACAACTGCGACCCAAGCGGATTTAGCGGCTTAACTCTAGCGCCGCAGAGATCAATCGGGTTGACGCGCGCCAATCAACGCGCGTCGTTTAACCCCCGTTGCTCTATTCAATAATTGACGCAACGACGCCGGCGCCGACAGTTCTGCCGCCTTCCCGGATCGCGAAGCGCAATTTTTCTTCCATGGCGATCGGCACAATCAAGCTGACCTCCATCGTCACATTGTCGCCCGGCATCACCATCTCAACGCCTTCAGGAAGCGTCACAATGCCCGTCACGTCCGTCGTGCGGAAGTAAAACTGTGGACGGTAATTGGTGAAAAACGGCGTATGACGTCCGCCTTCTTCCTTCGTCAGAATATAGGCTTCCGCCTTAAACTTCGTATGCGGCTTCACAGAGCCGGGCTTGCACAGAACCTGACCGCGCTCAACGTCTTCACGCTTCGTGCCGCGCAGCAAGCAGCCCACATTGTCGCCCGCCTCGCCCTGATCCAAAAGCTTGCGGAACATTTCAACGCCCGTAACCGTCGACTTCGTCGTCGGACGGATGCCAACAATCTCAATTTCCTCGCCAACCTTAACAACGCCGCGCTCAATACGACCCGTCACAACCGTGCCGCGGCCCGAAATCGAGAACACGTCTTCAACCGGCATCAAAAATGGCTGATCTTTCGGACGCTCTGGCTGTGGAATATAGCGATCAACTTCCGCCATCAGCTTCAAAATCGCCTCATGGCCAAGCTCGGGGCTCTTATTCTCCAACGCACACAGCGCTGAACCCTTTACAATCGGAATATCGTCGCCAGGGAATTCATACTTCGACAACAGCTCGCGAACCTCAAGCTCAACAAGC
>RFXE01000454.1 GCA_009921785.1 Alphaproteobacteria bacterium | reverse complement strand
AAGGCTTCCTTGAAGCGTCAACAGAAGCTGCACTCACGCCTTGGATGAAGCGTCTTGTTCATGCGCCAGCATCCCTGCCACAGGCCTTTGTTCGCGCCACACTGACGGCACGTGAAGACAAGTCGCTTGTGCCATCGCAACGCCGTGTTGCGGGCAGTGTGTTTGAAGGTTCAACACAGCTCTTCTCGATTGTTGAGGCGCTTCGTCATTATGACGGTCCGTGCCGCGCAATTGTTGGGCGGCGTGATGCGATTATTCCGTCAGAACAGTCTGATCATCTGCCGGGCAATGTCGCTTTGAATCGTCTCGATCAGGTTGGTCATCTGCCGCAAGTTGAAGCAGCGGAATTGGTTGCGCGTTTGGTCACAGAGACCATTCGCTCAGCAGGTTAGAGTTTCGGGAGCGGCGTTTCCTCCCCCTTTTGTGTGCGCCGTTTCTCTGACTGGTGCCGGTATCCCGAAAGGGTACCGGCATCCTTTTTTTGATCCACTGCCTGTGACATTTTGGAAGCTTAACGTGCGTTGACGTGTCCCCGGTTTCTGGAGAGGATTAGCAATCCGAAGAGAACCGATGGGGAGGTCACTCATGAGTTGGATTGCATCATCCGTAATGGGGCGCAAAGGCGTTGCCAAAGGCAAGGCGGGCAAAAAGCACACACTGACTGAAAAGAAACAGGGCCAGTATCATTTTGTTTACGGGCCTTATGAAAAGCCGGTGATGACAATCAATCCCGGTGATATTGTTGTCGCCGAAACGCGTGACGCCTTTGGCGGCGCAATAAAAACAACAAAAGATCTACCGTCTAAGGTTTTGAATTTTCCTTATGTTAATCCGCAAAATGGTCCCATCTTTGTAAAGGGTGCAGAGAAGGGCGATGTACTCGCCGTTCATATTCATTCAATTGAACCGCGTGGTGAACAGCCTGTTGGTACAACAGCTTTGATTCCGGAATTCGGCGGACTTGTTGGCACCGCACAAACAGCGATGCTGAACAAGCCTTTGCCTGAAGTTGTCAAGAAAATGAAAGTGACAGCGAAAGGCGTTGAATTTTCAAAGCGCGTCACACTACCTTATGAACCCTTCATCGGCACATTGGGTGTGAGCCCTGAGATTGAAGC
>RFXE01000453.1 GCA_009921785.1 Alphaproteobacteria bacterium | reverse complement strand
GCATCATAAAGCGCACTGTTTTTGAACGCACCCGCCCCAAGCGACCGCCCGACAAGAATGAGCGCTGTGCGTTCGACAGTCTGTTCCGAAAATTGCGCAGCAATGGTTTGCAACGTCCCGCGAATGATCATCTCATCGGGCCAGCTTGCGCGATAGACAATCGCCACCGGACAATCACTGCCGTAATGCGGCACGAGCGTTTCAATGACAGTATCGAGTGTGTGGATTGAAAGATGGATCGCAAGCACGGCGCCTGTTTTTGCAAAAGCCTCGAGTGTCTCGCGCTCCGGCATGGATGACGCGCGACCCGGTGTGCGGGTGAGCACAATCGATTGCACGATTTCCGGGCGTGTGAGTTCAACGCCTAAGGAGGCAGCGGCTGCGGCAAAACTCGGCACGCCCGGTGTGATCGTGTAATCGATACCGAGTGTATCGAGCAGGCGAAGCTGTTCCCCCATCGCGCTCCACACGGATAAATCACCGGAATGAAGCCGCGCGACATCATGGCCTTCATCATGCGCGCGTTTGAATTCCGCACCGATGTCTTCCAGCGATAGTGCAGCGGTATTGATGATGCGCGCGTCTTTGGGGCAATGCGCCAAAATGTCTTGCGGCACAAGCGAGCCCGCATAAAGACATACAGGGCAGCGCGCGATGAGATCGCGCCCGCGCAGGGTGATAAGATCAGGCGCGCCGGGCCCTGCGCCAATAAAATGCACCGTCATGAGGATGACCCTCCTGATTGGGCAATCGCGCAGGTGACACCGCCTTCGCTGATGCGTGGCAGAATAAGTGTTGCGCCATCGCCTGCACCGGCGAGTGCGGCGGTTTCGGCAACGGAGGGTACGCCAAAGAGTTGCACGACCCGTTCGGAACGTGTCTCCGCTTTGCAGGCAACTTGTTTCACTGCTGTTTCAGGCAAGAACATCAAGGGCAAAGACAAACGCGCCGCGGCTTCATGGAGACCTGCTTCATGAGTTTTTTCGGCAATGGTGAAGAGACCCGCAATCGTATCGCCTTCGACACGCGCAAGCGCGGTTTCAACGAGCGCGATAATCGCGTCGGCCTTTGTGCCTGATTTACAGCCGATGCCAATCGCCATCATGACACATGGTCCTTCACAAA
>RFXE01000452.1 GCA_009921785.1 Alphaproteobacteria bacterium | reverse complement strand
CCCTTGAGAGCTGAAAGCAATTCGGCACCCAGCGCACCATCAACCGCGCGATGATCAGTTGAGAATGTAACAGTCATCACGGTTGCAACCGTCAATTGACCATTCTTAACCACAGGACGTTGCTCACCGGCACCAACGGCAAGAATTGTCGCATGCGGCGGATTAACAATTGCGGCGAATTGTTTGACGCCAAACATGCCGAGGTTGCTTACGGCGGTGGTACCGCCCTGATATTCTTCAGGCTTCAATTTACGATTGCGGGCACGCGCAGCGAGATCTTTCATCTCATTTGAAATGGCAGAAAGCGATTTCAAATCTGCCTTGCGGATAACCGGTGTAATCAAACCGCCGGGGATTGATACGGCAACACCCACATCCGCATGTTTGTGTTTCAGCATCGATCCTTCGGTCCAAGTGACATTCGCTTCCGGCACACGCATGAGTGCGGCGGCGAGTGCCTTGATCACAAAATCATTGACCGAAAGTTTGTAAGCCGGCTTTCCATCAGCACCTTTTGGTGCATTGGCATTGATCTCTTCACGCGCTTTCAACAGCGCATCGAGCTCGATATCGGCTGTGACATAGAAATGCGGAACCGTCTGTTTTGATTCAAGCAAGCGCCGTGCGATTGTCTTACGCATCGAGTCATGCGGCACTTCTTCATAAGAGCCCGCTTCAAACAATTGCTTAACAACTGAATCCGCCATACCGACCGCAAGCGGTGTAGAAGGTACCGAAGCACTTGTTGAGGCCGATGTAGCGCGCGGTGCGGTGCCACCCGCAAGCGCCGCTTTCACGTCACGTTCAATGACACGACCATGCGGACCGGAGCCTGCGATTTTTGAAATATCGACGCCCGCATCTTTCGCGATACGTTTTGCCAAAGGTGATGCGAAGACCTTCGTACCATGGGCAACTTCAGCAATCGGCGCTTGTGGCGCTGAAGGAGCTGTTGGCGCTGGAGTCGTAGCTGCGGGCGCAGTTACAGGCGCTGCTTCTTTTGGCGCAGAAGCAGCTGATCCACCAGTTGCCGCGACACTCGCAACATCTTCGCCTTCACCGGCAATCAAAGCGATCACTTCATTGACGGCGACATCTTGCGTTCCCGCAGGCACGAGAATTTTTGCGAGAATACCTTCA
>RFXE01000451.1 GCA_009921785.1 Alphaproteobacteria bacterium | reverse complement strand
ACGGTCGAGCGCGGATTTTTCGACGTGGTTTTTTGTTCAATCGAAATGGCTGGCGAGAGCCCGTCGATCTGGTCGACATCGGGCTTCTGCATCATTTCCAAAAATTGACGGGCATAGGCGGAGAGGCTTTCGACATAGCGGCGCTGGCCTTCGGCATAAATCGTATCGAAAGCGAGCGAGGATTTGCCGGAGCCGGATAGGCCCGTGAAGACGACGAGACGGTCGCGCGGAATGGTCAGATCGACATTTTTGAGATTGTGCTCGCGGGCGCCGCGGATGGAGATGGTGCGCGCGTCGCGGCCTGAGCCGGAATTAAAGAGGTCGTCGAGCTTTGCCATAACATCATCCCGTCTTGCCGTTGCGGCTCTACCTAATGTGTCCTTGGTAAGAGCGCCATAAGGCCACCATGTTTTCTGGTTGACATACGGATGAGCCTCGTGTTGGATGAGAACATATCAGGAACACGGGGTGTTTTCTATCGCCTTAAACGGGGTAGGGCGCCTGTCCATGTGGATAACCGTGTTCGGAGGGGCCCTTTGCCGAATGGCTTCGGCTAGGGTCAGACATCACTATTTAGCGCGAGAAAATGCGGGAGCGGATTATGTCAGGCAGTGTCAACAAGGTCATTTTGGTTGGAAATGTTGGGCGTGATCCAGAAGTTCGGCGGTTAAATTCGGGCGAACCCGTCTGCAATTTCTCACTCGCAACGACTGAATCCTGGCGCGATAAGGCCACGGGCGAACGGAAAGAACGTACCGAATGGCATAATGTCGTGATCTTCAACGAGAACCTCGCTAAGGTTGCCGAGCAATATGTGAAGAAGGGCTCGAAGCTTTATCTCGAGGGTCAGCTACAGACCCGCAAATATACCGATAAGAATGGCCAGGAACGCACAGCGACAGAAATTGTCCTGCAGCGCTATCGTGGCGAAATGACTTTGCTTGATGGTCGCGGCGGCGGTTCGAGCAATGGCGATGATGGCGGATCGGTGTCCTATGGGGGCAGCCGTTCATCAGGGAGCGCACCGGCAGTAACCAGCCGTGGTGGCGAGATCGACGACGACATTCCGTTCTGAGAAATCTCCGTTTTTCATTTAAGCGCACCTTCGTCGGACTACGATCGTTTGATGTTAAGGTGCAGC
>RFXE01000046.1 GCA_009921785.1 Alphaproteobacteria bacterium | reverse complement strand
GCCGCCGGTGAGTGGCGTGATTATGCGATTGATTTCATGAAAGACCGCGCGGTGTTTTCTGTGTTCCGACGTTCAACTGAATATCCGCTTTATCGTATCGAGAAAAATCCGAAATTGGCGCGGCGGCAAGGGGCCTATGCGGTGATCACGCCGGCGGGGCAGATATTGAAACGCGGCCATGAGCTTGATCGTGTGTTACGCGTTCTTGAAAAGCCGGTATCGCTTGTCTCTATTTAATGAGTGACGAGAGACAATAAAAAAGCCCCGGCGAACCGGGGCTTTTCATTATTTTGAATTTGATCTCGATTAGTTGTTGTTGTTCCGCTGGCCAAACAAAGCGAGCAAGAACTGGAACATGTTCACAAAGTCGAGATAGAGCGTTAGCGCACCCATTACAGAGGCTTTGCCTGTAAGCTCGCTATCGCCCGCGACATAATCATAGTCGTCCTTCAGGCGTTGCGTATCCCAAGCGGTGAGGCCTGCGAAGACCAACAAGCCGAGAACATTGAGGCCGAACTGAAGAGCCGAGCTCTGCAAGAAGATGTTGACGAGCATCGCAATGACGATGCCGAACAAACCCATGACCAAGAACGAGCCGATGGCCGAGAGGCT
Source organism: Alphaproteobacteria bacterium (assembly GCA_009921785.1). Taxonomy (GTDB): domain Bacteria; phylum Pseudomonadota; class Alphaproteobacteria; order Rhizobiales; family Beijerinckiaceae; genus CAIUPE01. The sequence goes on along the minus strand of RFXE01000046.1, from coordinate 9,920 downwards.
GCGGCGCGTTGTGTAGCCATAAAGCGAGAGTGCACCGAACGCGGCCGCTGTGATCGCGAAGACCTGAACGACGCTACCTACTTTATAGGCAATGAATACTGTCGAGAGCGACAAACCCATCACCGCTGAATAAGCAAGGAAGGTCCCCATGAGAGATGAGTAGCTCATCTTCTCGAAACGGAATGACATGAACAGCACGAAGCCCAGCGGCGCGAGCATCACCACAAAAGCAAGCGGCGATGTGAGAAGGCTCGCTGTGACACCAGAGATATAAGTGCCCCAAGCCACAAGCGCCGAAATACCGAGCGCGAGCGTCATATAGTTGTAGATCCCCAGCATGTAGGACCGGAGACCAAGGTCATACTCCGCAGCGCCGACTCGCGCGGCGCCTGTAGTCCAAGCGGAGGCGTTGCGATCGTAATTTACCATTGTATTTCCCTCTTTCGGTCTGTAGTTCGCAGCCCATTAACTGCGACACTCCAATAATATGCGGTTAATTTTGGCAAAAACAAGGGCGCGTCACGGCGCGCGTAAATGCCGCGCCGGTTTTTCATCAAGCACACGCCATGTTCCGATAAGTCCGAGACCGATGGCGAAGACCACAGCGAGCGCCGCTGTCGCGAAGGGATCGCCAATTGGCCATGTAAATGCAGTACGGAAAGCAAAAGCGACAATCGCCCATGCGGCAAAAAGTCCCGCAATCAATCCAAAAAAGCTCGCTGCAAGACTGATCATGGCGAATTCAGCCAAAAAAGCCGTGAGAAGACGGAAACGACTCGCACCGAGCGTTTTCAAAATGACGGCATCGCGTATGCGCCGCCTTTGGCTCGCACCGACCGCGCCGGCAAGAACTAATATACTAGCCAAAATTGTAATTCCCGCGACCCCGCGAATGGCCACCGCTAATTGGTCGATCATGGTTCGCACAGATTCGAGTGCTTCACGCACGCGGATGGCGGAAACCGCTGGAAAAGTCTGAGCCGTATCAACAAGCAATTGCGCTTCACGTTCGATGTTTTGAGAACCACTTTCGTCCGTCAATGTCGCAAGATAGCTGACGGGCGCGCCTTTGAACGTATTGGGTGAAAATACCAGAACGAAATTGATACCGAGCGATTGCCAATCGACGCGGCGTAAATTGGCGATTTTGGCTTGAATTGATCGTCCCAAAATATTGACTGTAAGCATATCACCAATTGCAAGATTCAAACCTTTCGCAATATCGGCTTCAAGTGAAACAAGGGGAGGGCCGTCATAGGTTTCCGACCACCATTCTCCACTCACGATGCGTGAACCTTCTGGCACCGTTGATGAAAATGTAATCCCACGATCGCCATCAAGAACCCAACGGGCATTCTCTTCGGCAATTACGGCTTCCGCGCGGATAGATTTTACTTCGGTGATCCGACCTCTCACCATCGGCACATGCGATACACGTGCCGCAGGCTGTTTCAATTTCATAAATTCATCGAAGGCCTTAAGATCACGCGCGGGTATATCGACAAAGAAAAAGCTCGGCGCTTTATCAGGAAGGCCCGATGAAACAAGCTGAACCAGATTATTTTGTGTGGCGCTTATTGCCACAAGCAAGGTGACGCCAAGACCGAGCGCCAATGTCAAAGCCGGCGTGATGGTTCCGCGTCGGTAAATATTTCCCCACGCCAAGCGCAATTCAGTTCGCTGCGGATGCGGTACTTGCCGCGCCCAACGCATAATCAGAAACGCAACACCGCGAAGCAAGAAGAAAGTCGAAGCCATACCAAGCAACACGAAGACGGTAATCAACTTTTCACGCGCCGCTAGAATGACAATGCCAACCAGAGCAAGCCCAACGATTGCTGTCATGATTTGATAGCGGCGTTTTACCTTTGTTTGATCATTGGCGAGATCATCGCGGAAGAGAATAGCAACCGGAAGATCATGTGCGCGACCCAGAATCGGCAGAGCGAATGTTGCAGCTGTCAGCAAGCCGTATAATGCCCCAAGCGCGAGCCTGTCCGGATAGAGATGGGGTGCGATAGGAAACGGTAAAAGATTTGAGGCCAAGAGCGAGACAAGATAAGGCAGCAATGCGCCCAGGATTAAACCGATGCCTGTGCCCAAAGCAGCAAGCGCCATGATTTCTAAAAAGGCGATTTGAAAAATCACTGATCCGCTTGCGCCAATCGCTTTGAAAATCGCCATGGTTTTGCGACGCCGATCAAGATAGGCAATCACGGCATTGGCTACACCCAATCCACCGATGATCAGTGCGGTTAAACCGATCAGTCCAAGATATTGTGAAAATCGTTCAATATTGCGCGTGAGTTGGGGCGAAACATTCTTGCGACCACGCAATTCAAAACCCGCTTCAGATAATGTGGGTGTCAAAGCGGCATCGATTTCAGCAAGGCGATCATCGCGCGGATCATCAAGGAGTAGACGATAAGAAAAGCGGATCAAACTTTCAGGCTTCAGTAATCCTGTTTTTTCAAAAGCCGCGCGGCTCATGATGACGCGTGGGCCGAGTGTCAATCCCGCGCCGATCCGATCTGGCTCATTCACAAGCACGGCACGCAGTTCAAATGTCGTGTCACCAAGAGCTATTTGATCTCCCGTCTTAACATCGAGGCGCGCAAACAAGGCCGCATCGGCAGCAACACCAAAGATGCCGTCTTTTTCATCCGTTATTGATGCAAGGGACAGCGCCGGATCAAAAACAGGCGGCGCGAGAAGAGGATAGGTTTGATCAACAACTTTGAGATCAACAAGCGCGGCGGCTTTTGTTGTGCGTGCCATGCCACGAAGACTGATGATTTCTGTTGTTTGCCCTTGAGAGTCTATCAACGCCTTTTCTTTAGCATCAGCAGGGCGATGCATACGAGAGATCACAAGATCCGCACCGAGCAAGGTTCGACCTTCTGAAGCAAGGCCGTCGGTCAAGGCGCGTGCAAGTGAATCAACCCCCACAATGGCTGTCACGCCAAGCGCGATACAGGCAAGAAATATCCTAAAGCCCGAAAGGCCTTGTCTTAAATTACGAAAGGCGAATTTGATGGATGCCGCTGTCATTATTCAGCGGTCCTTCGCAACGATCTTACCGGAATTGAGATGAATGGTCCGGTCACAACGAGCCGCGAGGCGCAAATCATGCGTCACAAGAATGAGAGTCATATTCCTTTCTTGTCGCAAGCTAAACAGAAGATCGACAATGGTCGCGCCATTTGCTTCATCAAGATTTCCCGTTGGCTCATCCGCTAAAAGCAAAGTGGGATCAGGAGCAAGCGCACGCGCAATCGCCACGCGTTGTTGCTCGCCACCTGATAATTCTGATGGATAGTGCGAGAGACGATCTTTTAGTCCGACCGCTTGAAGTTCACGCTTTGCGCGTGTGTAAGGATCGCTGTGACCGGCGAGTTCAAGCGGCACGGCAACATTTTCTAGCGCTGTCATAGTCTCAATGAGATGAAAAGATTGGAATACTATGCCGATGTGACGGCCACGAAAGCGCGCGAGTTCGTCTTCGCTCATCGCCTCAATATTTTGGCCGGCAATGATGATGTGACCGGAGCCCGCTTGTTCCAATCCGGCCATCGCCATGAGCAATGTCGATTTGCCGGAGCCGGACGGGCCGACAAGACCAACAGCTTCTCCTTGCGTGATAGATAGATCAATACCGTTTAAAACATGGACGCGTGACGCATCGCGCCCTAATTCGATATGAAGCGCTTTAACCTCAACCGCCTTGACCTCATTCGTCATTCTGTCGATCCTGCCGCCATGTCATTTACACATTCATCTGTCACTTATGGTGCCTTCACCTCTTTAGCTATGCCTCTTCGTGCGGGACTGATCGTCGCGGCTCTTTTGGGCGTGCTCAATTATGCCTCATTTGCGCGAGCTGACTCACGCCCGCTGCAGCTTGTCGCATTCGGTGACAGTCTCACGGCGGGTTATCTTTTGCCGCAGGATAAGGCTTTGCCCGCTGTTCTCGAAAAACTTCTCAAGGATAAAGGCCGCAATGTGACGATCACAAATGCCGGTGTATCGGGCGATACGACGGCGGATGGCCTTGCGCGGCTTGATTGGAGCATTCCCGAGGGCGTTTCTGGCGTGATCCTCGCGCTCGGGGCGAATGACATGTTGCGCGGACTCGATCCCGCAATCCCACGCGCGAATTTGACCGCTATTCTTGATCGTTTGAAGGCGCGAGGCATTCCGGTCTTTTTGCTCGGTATGCGCGCGCCCGCAAATTACGGCCCAGCCTATGCGCAGGCCTTTGATTCACTCTATCCGGATTTGGCAAAGACCTATTCTGCGCCGCTCTATCCCTTCATGCTTGCGGGAGTTGCCGGGCGCGCGGAGCTTCTATTGAGCGATGGTCTTCATCCTAATGCGACAGGTGTTGAAGAGCTTGCCCGTCAAATTCTGCCCCCGCTCGACGAATTTGTAGCATCGCTGCGCTAGTATCTGGTCATGACCCTGTCATAGATCTCAAAACAGCGTATCGGATTGCTATAGGCTTCAGGAGTTCCCCTTCATGTCCATGACATATCGCCCGCTCGGCCGCACAGGCCTGTCTGTGTCTACAATTTGCCTCGGCACGATGACTTATGGCGAGCAGAATACAGAAGCCGATGCCTTCGCGCAGATGGATTATGCGTTGGAACAAGGTGTGAATTTCTTCGACACCGCCGAACTCTATGCCATTCCGCCCAAGGCCGAAACGCAGGGCCTTACCGAGACTTATATCGGGAACTGGTTCAAAGCGCGGGGCAACCGCGACAAAGTGATTTTGGCGTCGAAGGTTGCGGGACGCGATCGCGGCGGCATGACCTGGCTACGCAAAGATGGATCGTCCCCCGAAGTCACAAAGGCCCAGATGATTGAGGCGCTCGAAGGCAGTTTGCGGCGCCTCCAGACCGATTGCATCGATCTCTACCAGATCCATTGGCCTGACCGGCCAATGCCTTGGGGCTCAAATCCGACCATGTTCAGGGCAAAGGCCTATGAAGGGTCGGAAAACTCGATGCTCGAAGCGCTTGAAACGCTTCAACTCTTTGTGAAACAAGGGAAAATTCGCTTTATTGGGCTTTCCAATGAAAGCTCTTGGGGCACAATGAGTTTTCTCCATCTTGCCGAGAAACATGGGCTACCCCGCGTCGAAACGGTTCAAAACGCCTATAATCTCCTCAATCGCACCTATGAAACGGGACTAGCCGAGATTTCCATGCGTGAGCAGGTCGGTCTTTTGGCCTTTTCGCCGCTCGCTCAAGGCTATTTGACCGGAAAATACATCAACGGCGCCCGTCCGGTGGGCGCGCGCTCGACCTTGTTTAATCGCGGCCAGCGCTACGAGACGCCGAATGCCGAACCCGCCATCCGCGCTTATGTCGATTTAGCGCGTGAAATTGGCTGGAAACCAGAGGAATTAGCCCTTTCCTTTGTCAATTCGCGCCCCTTTTTGGGCTCTACGCTCATTGGGGCCACGACCATGGACCAGCTCAAGATCAATATTGAATCGATCAGCAAGCCGATGACGGAAGAGCTGGAAATCCGGATCAATGCAATCCATCATTGCTTTTGTAATCCCTGTCCGTGAGCCCTAGGGAGCGGCTTTGCGAAGCGATGCCTTAGGCAGAGACTAAAAAGTTGCGATGCTCAATCTGAATCGGGGTTACCACGTCCACGCGCCAAAAGCACTTTTTCGTGCCGCCGCCGATAAATCTCATAGCTAATGGCCGCCAAGAGCGTCACTGCAATCATGATCAACGCCAAAGCATTGATTGTTGGTGTGATACCCGACCGCACACGTGAAAACACATAGACCGTTAATGTGTCATACGGCCCGCGCGTGAACAGTGTGGTATTGAAATTCTCAATCGATTGAAAGAATGCGATCGCTGCGCCCGCGCCGATTGCCGGATAAAGATGAGGTAGAAGAATGCGCCGCAACACTTGGCTATAACTTGCCCCAAGATCGAGTGCGGCTTCTTCGAGCCCGCGGTCAAAGCTTTGAAGCCGCGCTAGAACTAACAACATCACGAAAGCAGAAATATAGGAACACTGCCCCAAAGTGGAGAGATGCAAACCTGACGGTACAGAGAAATGATGCCAGAACAATAAGGTCGAAATACCTATCACGGCACCCGGCGTTAGAATGGGCGCGACCATCATGCCATAAAGAACCGTGCGCACCCGACCTTGAAGCGAATTCACCAAGATTGCAGCGGCAGTGCCGATGGGAACTGAAATAGCAACAACAGCGAGGGCAACTAGAATTGTATTTTTGAACGCATTCCACATGCGGGTATCGCGGAACAGATCGAGGAACCAACGATCAGTCCAGCCGACCCATGGATAAACGGAAGGAAAACGAGAATCATTGAATGCCGCTCCGCCCATAATGATCAAGGGCGCGAGCAAATAGATGAGGAATGCTGCGACATAAACGTTTAGGATGATCCGTGATGTTTTTGAAATCATGGCTCTTGTCCTAACGAGCTATGTCGGAAAGGCTCACGCGGAAAAGCCGCATGACAAGTGACACAAATCCAGTGCACAACAACAAGAGAAGAAAAGCATAAGCGGATCCCGTATTCCAATCTTGTGATTCAAACATCCATTGCTGGATAATTTCTGTGAACCACCGTGAGTTTGTTGATCCCAGCAAAGACGGAACGAGAATTGAACCCGCAGATAACATGAAAACCATGACCGAGCCTGACGCAATACCCGGCTTCGCATGGGGTAAAATTACGCGCCAATGGATTTTCCACCACGGTGCCCCAAGATCGCCCGCCGCTTCAATCTGGTTTGTGTCGAGGGATTGAATGGCGTTATAAAGCGGGAAGAGCATGAAGAGTACATAGGTATAAACCAAACCAATGATCACACTCTGGAAGCCCGATATCCAGCGGATAGGCTCTTCAATAATGCCTAATCCAACAAGTGCAAAATTCAAGGGCCCTTTCAGTGATAGAATGATGAACCACGCGAAGGAGCGCAATATTTCACTGACCCAAAGTGGAATCATAATTATCAGAAACAAGGTCGGAACAATTTTGTTTGTTGCCACCTTGGAGAGATAATAAGCAAGCGGATAGGCTACCACAAAGGAAATCGCTGCCACCGCACTAGAATAAACAATCGTGAGTAAAAACACCCAACGATGAATCGGGGTCACAAAAAAAGTACTATAATTGCTGAGCGTATAAACATCGTTCGGCCCATTAACTTGGTCGATGGGCAAATAGAGTCTAAACGACGCTTCAAACAAATAAATATAAGGCAGAATGACAAGAACGAGCAGCCAGAAGGCGACAATCACAATAAAAGATATTGTTAGGGTTAGCCCGTACCGTCTCAGCAATTCTTTCATGAGTGTGCCGCCTGTGTTTCATCGGCAAGAATTCGCGCACGCTGCGCATCAAAAGTGAAATATCGACGTGATCCCGTCTCAGGAATATCGCTCGAACCATCATTACGCGTTTCAACAGTTAAAACGCGGCCTTGGTCAGTTGTCGCATGGATATTGATGAAATTGCCTTCAAACGAGATATCGCTGATGGTTACTGCAATAGCATTGCTTGCTTCAGGCGCTGTAGAAACGAGGCGTGCGTATTCAGGACGAACATAGAGACGTAGTTTCTGGTCCGATGAAGGCGGCGTATTAAACGCAGCTTCGAAAACGCCGAGATCTGTTTCAAACCGAGCGGTCGTTGTTTGCGAGGCGATGATACGCCCGTCAAACACATTATTCTCACCGACAAAGGATGCAACAAACCCATTACTCGGATTATTATAGATATCTTCGGGTTTCGCGACTTGTTGCAAACGACCTTGTGACATGACCGCCACTCTATCCGACATCGCTAGCGCTTCACCTTGGTCATGTGTGATATAGATAAATGTCACATTGGTACGTTTTTGAATCGCGCGCAATTCAGCCCGCATATGTTGACGTAATTTGAGATCAAGGGCTGAGAGAGGTTCATCAAGCAACATGACTTTTGGCTCGACAGCGAGCGCACGCGCGATCGCGACGCGTTGCTTTTGACCGCCTGATAATTGGCTGATCATTTTGTTACCCGCGCCAGGCAGATCAACAATCTTCAAGAGTTCTTCCGCACGCGCACGACGGGCGGCCTTGTCGACGCCACGCATTTCGAGACTGAACGAGACGTTCTCCCAAACGGGCATTAACGGAAAAAGAGCAAGATTTTGGAAGATGAGAACAGTGGGGCGCTTATTTGGCCGAATACCATCCATGTCTTCGCCGCCAATGCGGATATGACCTTCGCTCGGCGCGATAAAGCCTGACACCATTCGAAGAATAGTTGTCTTGCCGCAACCCGATGGACCAAGAAACGAAAAAAATTCACCCGCACCGATCGTGACAGATACTTTATCAACGGCACGAAATGATCCGAAATCGGCAGACACACGGTCAAGTTCAACCGTCGCGCTCATTCTGATCTTCCTTTTTTAAAACCATAAAGATTGAACGGGGTTCATTCCCGTAACAATCAATTCGACATGATCATGAAGCAATCATCATCGCGCAACTATAGACAAAAAAAGGCCGCCGAATGCAATCACCCGGCGGCCTAATTTAGCTAGACTATGCGGCTTTCCACTTGTCGGCATATTCGCCACGAAGCTTGACGAACCATGCTTCTTGGGTCGGCCACCACCAGAGTTTCTTTAGCGCATCGCCAGGGAAGGATGCGGTATAGAAGTCAGCGACGTCCTTGTCGAGCTTATCAACACTGCCTTTGCCAACTGGATTAGCCGAGAAGGCGGTTGCCCACGCAGCCGCTCCTTCAGCTGACGCAACCCATTTTGCAAATTCATGCGCTTGTTCGCTATTCTTTGCATTCTTCAAGAGCACAAAGCCCTGATTCCAAGCGAACGCACCTTCCTTGGGAGCAATATACTTATAACCTTCTTTGCGGAGATTGAAGCCTGTTGAATCCCACGTGAGACCGATCACAGCACCATTGGTGCGGAAGCCGGCCTGTGCATCATTCTCGCCCGACCAGAATTGCGCAACATTGGCTTTGTTCTTCACCGCTTCAGCAAAAGCGATGTCCCACAATTTCTTCATATTGGCTTCGTTCTTGTAGCTTTCGAGCCAAGGCATTGGCAATTTACCAACCGAGTCAAGATAGCGGCCCATAGCAGCGAGCGATGAGTGTGCGCGCAAGCAGACCTTGCCCTTGAACTTAGGATCGAAGAGATCGCCTAAGGACGGTATACCACCTGCAGGCTGCACATCCTTCGTGTTGTAGGTGATTGCTTCTGTGCCCCAAACTGACGGAACGATCATGCGCTCGCCGCCGATCGTGGCCGCTTCGCCAGCCGCGCCATCGGCAAGACCTGGCAAATAGGAATCGAGGCTGATCTTTTTCATATCCCAACCTTTTACGAGCCCATTTGAAGCCCAACCCGCAACGCGGTCTACGGTCGGTTCCGAAACGTCGATTGCGCCCGTTTGCATGGCTAATTTAGCCTGCGCAAACATGTCGTCCTGACTCGGATATTCCGTGAAGTTCACCTTAATACCGGTGGCCTTTTCGAAAGCTGGAAACACTTTTGCCTTAAGATCGTCATAGCCAGCCCAGCCCATGAAGTTCACTTCGCCCGATGAGGCGAGGGCAGACTTCGAGATGATTGCAGGCGCAACCACAGCACCAAGACCTAAAGCCGCACCGCCTTTAAGAACGGACCGGCGGTCGATCAGATTGATCGGTTTAGTCATAAAAAACTCCTTGAAGGGGTTCGAGGGTAGGATGGGCCTCTGAGCCTTTGGATTATCGGCGCAGGGTCGCCAAATCGTTCTGACGCAGGGATCATTGCGATCAGAATCGAGATAAAAGAGGCATAATATGACGGTTGGATGACTGCCGATCGCTGCAGAAAAGGCTAAGAACTCTTAT
>RFXE01000450.1 GCA_009921785.1 Alphaproteobacteria bacterium | reverse complement strand
AGCACAGCGTCAGCACCGGCCTTTTCAGCATGGCGCGCGAGATCAACCGCTTCGGTTGTGTTGTTTGATCCGGCACCCGCCATAACCGGCACACGGCCTTTGGCTTCGGCGATACAGGCTTCAACAACGCGTCGATGTTCGTCATGCGAGAGCGTAGGGCTTTCACCTGTGGTCCCGACGGGCACAAGACCCGTTGAGCCTTCCGCAATCTGCCATGAGACATGGGCACGGAAACTCTCTTCATCAAAAGCTCCATTCTTGAATGGCGTAACGAGAGCGGGCATCGAACCCTTGAAAATGGCGCGCGACATAGAGAGAAGCTCCGGAAAGACGATTTTTCTTTATGGGCTTTTGGTAAAAAGCGGAGGAAAGACATAGCCGCTTCCCCGCTGAAACGGAAGGGGTACGCCATTTTGTGCACGGCCATCGCCACGCCGCATTCGGACCGCAAGAAAGAGGCGCGCGTTGGCAGGGACCGCGAGAATCGCGCAAAAGCGGTGAGAGAGCGCCCCCAGTGGGCAGCGGAGGCGTAAGTGATCGGCAGACGGGCCTTTCTCGGGACAGTTATAGGGGCGGCGGCGACGGTTACGTTCCGTATGAGCCCGGTCTATGCTGCGCTGCCCGATCACATGCGGCCTGCGCCTGATGTCGCGAAGGCGCTTGGGCGCGCGCTCACAGCCTATCGCAATGGCGATCTTGCCGGAGGCGATGCCGCAAGTGCGGCGTTAAACGATCCGCTTGCGAAGCTTGTTGCTGAATGGGTGGCGCTGCGGGTAGTTCCGGAAAAAGCGGGCTTTGATCGTATTGCTGGTTTTCTCAACCACTATCGGGATTGGCCGACCGTCGCTCTCATTCGCCGCAAGGGTGAAGAGGCGCTCTACAAAGAAAAACATTCATCAGCTGAAATTTTGAACTTCTTTGGTGCGCGCGCGCCTTTGACGCCTACAGGTCGTTATCTCAAAGCGCTTGCCTTGCAAGATGAGGGACGCGTTAAGGAAGCGGGAGATACGATCCGAAAATCATGGCGCGAGGATTCCTATAGCGCCGAGATTGAAAGCGATCTTCTTGAACGCTTCGGCGACGCATTGACACAAGCCGATCATAAAGAACGTGTTGAAACGCTCATCGCGCAAGAAAATTGGGCCGCTGC
>RFXE01000449.1 GCA_009921785.1 Alphaproteobacteria bacterium | reverse complement strand
CAACTACACCCGCTTTGACGGGATCGCCCCAATTTGTCAAAAGTGGGCGTATGACGGTGACTACACTCGATTTGAAGGGGCTCAAATGCCCGCTACCGGCGTTGCGCACGCGCAAGGCACTTACACGCCTCAAAAGCGGCGAGCGCCTTCACGTGCTTGCGACGGATCCCATGGCGGCCATCGATATTCCCCATGCTGTGCATGAAACCGGTGATCGGCTCGTCGAGCAAACACGTAACGATGAAAGCCTGTCATTTCTGATCGAGAAAATTTGATAACCCTCAAGGAGAGCGCCTCATGGTTATGACAATCATCTCCCGCCTCGCCTTTGTCATTCTTCTCTTCGGTCTATCCCTTTCCGCCGCGCACGCGGACACGACAAGTGAGATCCAATCGGTTATTGCCGACCAGCTCGATGCTTTCGGAAAAGATGATGACACGCGCGCTTATGATCATGCATCAGACATGATCAAACAGCTCTTTCCTTCGAAATCGATTTTCATGGAGATGGTGCGCACGGGTTATCCGCCCGTCTATCGCGCAAAGTCTTGGAGCTTTGCCGAGCCAACAAAGACCGAAACAGGCATTTCACAAATCGTGAAACTGACCGACGAACAGGGGCGCGCCTGGAACGCACTCTATACACTCGAGCGCGACAGCAAAGGTGAATGGAAGATCACCGGCTGCCGCATTTTGAAGAGCGAAGGGATGGTTTAGAAACCGTCATTGCGAGCGGGAGCGAAGCAATCCAGCTAATAATTATCGATTAAACGCAACGGCTCCATTGCGCACTTTACTGAATCATCAACTGGATTGCTTCGCGTTCGCTCGCAATGACGATTAAACTACGATAGTCGAACCAAGGCCTCACTCAGCTTCATCTGCCGCTCGGCAAATTCAGCACGGCGCTCTTGTTGCTCTTCGATGATCTCTTCAGGGGCGCGCGCCATAAAGTCGGCATTACCAAGCTTCGCATCAATCTTTGAAATCTCGCTCGCAATTTTCTCAAGCTCTTTTTTCAAACGCGCCTGTTCCGCACCAATATCAATAACGCCCGCGAGCGGCAGAGCTGAGACTTCACCACGAATGACCATCTGCGCCGATTGCGGCGGCGCTTGATCGGCGAAGGAAATATCCGAGAGCCGCGCGAGACGTTT
>RFXE01000448.1 GCA_009921785.1 Alphaproteobacteria bacterium | reverse complement strand
CTCGTGAATTGGGATCCGCATTTTGAATCGGCGATCTCCGATCTCGAAGTGGTGCAGGTCGAGAAAAAAGGTTCGTTCAAATTTACGCGCGGTGATGAAGCGCCGTTCAACCCCGATGCGCTTGCAAAGGCGCTTGCGAAAGATCCGCACGGGCATCTCTATTATTTCGATTATCCGGTTGAAGGTGAAACATACAATCCGGAAAATCCGAACACGTTTGTTCCGATTGCCACAACGCGGCCTGAGACAATGTTGGGGGATACCGCGATTGCAGTTCATCCCGATAATGAAAAACTGAAACACCTGATCGGTAAACATATCATTCTGCCGCTTGTCGGCCGTCGCGTGCCGGTGGTGGGCGATGACTATGCCGATCCTGAAAAAGGCACGGGTGCGGTGAAGATTACACCGGCGCATGACTTCAACGATTTCGAAGTCGGTAAGCGGCATAATATTGCTGCGGTGAATGTGCTCACACGTCAGGCGAAGATTTTTCTTGAAGGCAACGAGACATTCACGCCGGATGTGAAGACGCTGTCAGCAGATGTGAAAGCGCTTGATGGGCTTGATCGCTATGATGCGCGCAAACGCATCGTCGCGCTGGTGCATGATGCGGGCTATCTTGCAAAGGTCGAGCCTTATGCGAGCCAAGTGCCGCATGGTGATCGTTCGAATTCCGCGATTGAACCCTATCTCACCGATCAATGGTATGTGGACGCGAAGACGCTTGCCAAAGACGCGCTCGAAAGTGTGCGGGCAGGGCGGACGAAATTCGTGCCGGATAATTGGACGAAAACCTATTATCAATGGCTTGAAAATATTGAGCCGTGGTGCGTGTCGCGGCAGCTCTGGTGGGGTCATCAGATTCCGGCTTGGTATGGGCCGGATGGTAAAGTGTTTGTCGCGTCAAACGAGAATGACGCGGCGCTTGAGGCTCAAAACCATTACGGCGCCAAGACAGAATTGACGCGCGACGAAGACGTGCTCGACACATGGTTCTCATCCGCGCTCTGGCCGTTCTCGACGCTTGGCTGGCCGGACGAGACGCCGGAACTCGCACGCTATTATCCGACCGATGTGTTGGTGACAGGCTTTGACATCATCTTCTTCTGGGTCGCGCGCATGATGATGATGGGCGACCACTTCATGAATAAGGAGCCGT
>RFXE01000447.1 GCA_009921785.1 Alphaproteobacteria bacterium | reverse complement strand
GAGCACGCGATCAAGAGATTTCCGCGCGGTGTTGTTAAAGCGGTCCAACCCTCACTCATTTCCCTGTCACAAGTGACGGAATGCGGCACGCTCTATACGCTTGATGAGATCAAAGCGATCTCGGCAATTGCCCGCCATTATGAGATCGGAATGCATTTGGATGGTGCGCGTTTTGCCAATGCGCTTATCTCGCTCGGCTGCACGCCTGCTGAACTCACATGGAAATCCGGCATTGATGTTGTGTCTTTCGGCGCAACAAAGAATGGCGCGCTTGCGTGCGAAGCAGTGATCTTTTTTGATCCCGCCAAAGCGGCTGATTTTGAGTTTCGCCGGAAACGTTCAGGCCACACGCTCTCAAAAGGGCGCTTGTTTGGCGCACTTGAGCAAGATCATTGGCTCAACAATGCGCGTCACGCGAATGACATGGCGAATACGCTATCCGCAGGATTTGCTAAGACCGCAGGCATTCGCATGCCTTGGAAGACGGAAGCGAATGAAGTCTTTGCGATTGTGCCAAAGCGCATTGCAGACGCGCTTTCAAATGCAAAAATCTTCGCGGCCCCTTGGTATACGCAGAGCGTAAGCCTGCCGCATAATGAGCTCATTAAAGACGATGAGCGCTTTCTACGCTTTGTCACAAGCTATGCGACGAAGGCCGAAGAGATTGAAATGGTTTTGAAAACAGTACGGGCAGCGTGATGCTGCCCGTACTTTATTAGGCTTAAAGTTTAGGCCGCAGTGGCTTCAATCGTCTTGGCCGATGAATTGGCCGCGATTGGGACAAGGCGTGGCTTTTTCGCTTCCGGCACTTCGCGAATGAGATCGATATGGAGCAATCCATTTTCGAGTGCAGCGCCATTCACATTCACATAATCGGCAAGCTGAAAGCGGCGCACAAAGGCACGCGCGGCAATGCCTTGATGCAAGACTTCACGGCGTGAGGCTTCCGCATCGGCCTTCTTCTCACCGGTAATAGTGAGCGTTGATTCCTTTACCTCAATGGCGAGATCCGCTTCCGCAAAACCGGCGACGGCAAGTGTGATGCGATAGGCATTCTCGTCGGTGCGCTCGATATTATAGGGCGGGTAGCTTGCGGCTTCCGGCGCAGTGGCCTGATCAAGAAGCTGGAAAATGCGGTCAAAGCCAATGGTTGACCGATAAAG
>RFXE01000446.1 GCA_009921785.1 Alphaproteobacteria bacterium | reverse complement strand
GTCCCCGGACGATATTTTGCAATTGCTCGACATGGCGGAGGAGGCGGTCGAGGTCTCCCGGCAGGTCGAGAAAAAGAAAACGACCCTGCGCGGACGGACCCAGATCAATCTGTTTTTCGAGGCGTCCACCCGCACCCAGGCCAGCTTCGAGCTCGCCGGTAAGCGTTTGGGCGCTGACGTTATGAATATGTCGGTCGCCTCGTCCTCGATCAAAAAGGGCGAGACGTTGATCGATACGGCGATGACCTTAAACGCCATGCGGCCCGATCTTATTGTCGTGCGCCATCATGCAGCGGGTGCTGTAGGGTTGCTCGCCCGCAAAGTCGATTGTTCGGTCATCAATGCGGGCGATGGCGCGCATGAACATCCGACACAGGCTTTGCTTGATGCGTTGACCATTCGCCGCGCGAAGGGACGTATTCGCGGGCTTGTTGTCGCCATCTGCGGTGACATTCTTCACTCACGCGTCGCGCGGTCCAATCTGATTTTGTTGAATGCGCTCGGCGCGGATGTCCGCGTAATAGGGCCAACAACTTTGTTGCCGCCTGGCATCGAGAATATGGGCGCGCGGGTGTTCACCAATATGCGTGACGGTTTGAAAGACGCCGATATTGTCATGATGCTGCGTTTACAGCGCGAGCGCATGAACGGATCTTTCGTCCCCTCCGTCAAAGAATATTTCCATTATTTCGGATTGGATCGCGAGAAGCTCTCGGTCGCAAAACCCGATGCGCTTGTGATGCATCCGGGTCCAATGAATCGCGGTGTCGAAATCGCGTCCGATATTGCCGATGGCGCACAGTCTCTCATCCGCGAACAAGTCGAGATGGGTGTTGCCGTGCGCATGGCGGTGCTTGAAGCACTCTCACGGCATTTGCCAAATGCGGAGGGACGCTGATGGTTCGTCATCGTCCGACCCTCATCATCAACGCGCATCTTGTCGATCCTGAAACGGGCCGTGACGAAAAAGGCGCGCTTGCGATTGAAAATGGTCTCATTCACGAATGGGGCCATGCGATAGACGCCTCGGCAAAGCCTGAAGGCGCACTCGTCATTGATGCGAAGGGACGCGTGCTTGCACCGGGTCTTATTGATCTGCGCGCTTTTGTGGGCGAGCCGGGCGCTGAGCATCGCGAGTCACTGGCCTCTGCAAGTCGTGCCGCCGCAGCA